>JAZQWE010000001.1:0-26650 GCA_045632225.1 Eubacteriales bacterium
ATGGCTACTGATGGCTCTACTATCCATATCATCGGAGCATACGAGTATAACAAGATTTATAACAGCAGCATCTCTTCCAGCTTGAACTATGGATTCCCGACACCTGTAAATGTTAAGGGACTTACCATCAAGGGTGAAGGAGAAGGTGCAACTCTTACTCTTGCTAACAAGCATCTCCATATCAAGAATGATACTACATTCGACAATATCGGTGTTTACACCTCTGCTTCTGGCGCACTCCACATCGCTTGCGGTTACAACAATGTAACCTTTACCGAAACATTTAAGTGTTCAAAGGCTCTCTTCGCTGCAGGTATGATTACATTCGGCGAGGATAAGACCTCTGGTTGGTATAACAGCCGTGAGTCCATCAGCTCAAACGATGACTGCGTAATTACCGTAAACGGCGGTCAGTACGACTACTTCCTCGGCGGTAACTATCTCTTCAGTAACTATGCAACGGCAATCTACGGTACTTACAGCGGCAATATGACCGTTAATATCGGCCCCGGCGCAGTTATCAATAACCAGATTCGTAACGGCGCATGCGGACAGAACTACCTTACCGGCAACATTACATTTAATGTTGCATCATGGCCCGCAGGTTATGTTGTCCGTCACTTTGGTTGGCTCGGCAACGCTAACGAATCCGCTTCCTACAACATTCTCAACAATACCGGTACTATCACCGTTAACATTCTCGGCGACCTTACCAACGGCGTTGCAAAGGCAGAAGACCTTAACGCAGACGGTAATGTGGATGTAAAGGATGCACTTGAGGGTATTAAGTATGTTGTAAACGGCATGCCCGCAAGCATTAAGAATTCTTACTCTCCTTACTACTACGGTATTACAAACTTCGATTTGCTTCAGGCAATCCGTCTTCTCAAGAAACTTGTATTCTAAAGATAAATAAAAAATCCACCCGAGAGGGTGGATTTTTTTGCTGTTTGATTAGTCGTTGTTGCCTTCAGCAGCCTTTTTCTTATCCTCTGCGCTTACATCAACACTTCTGATTGCGCTCTTGAGGAAACGGATTTTTGTGCCTGCACGGCTGGTTTCGATGGTGACGGTTTCGTCCTTGATGGAAACGATTTCGCCGATGATGCCGCCGATAGTGGTAACCTCATCACCAACTGCAAGGCCGTCGCGCATCTTCTTTGCTTCCTGCTCCTGCTTTTTCTGGGGACGAATCATAAGGAAGTACATTACCACGAACATAAGTACGATGAGAAGGATGGACATAAGGCCGCCGCCCTGTGCGCCGCCTTCAGCACTTAAAAGAAAATTAAACATTGTTTTCCTCCGAAATTTAAAGTAATCTCTAACATTATACTATACTAAAATTACAAATGCAATACAGAACTATTGAAAAAGTTGTGAAAGTATGGTAAAATTGTTCATAATGCTGATTTACCGAAGGGAATTTAACATGCAAGAACAAAATTCAAACGGACATTCGTCCGCCGATAAATCATATATAACTCCTTTTGAAGGGGGGAGTTTGATTTCGTTTAAAACGGTGCTTGTTGCGCTGCTTGCGCTTCTTTCCGTTTCTATTATCATCATGCTTTGTTTGCTTGGCGCGCTTCGCGGCAGAAACGATGCACTTGAAAACGAAATTTTTGAGCATGGGTATACCGAGCCGTCCGTGACGGAGGCTTTTGCAACTGTACAGTTGACAACGGAACATGCTGTGACAAATGTTGCACCCGTGCCGCTTGTACCGCTTGAAGAACCCGATGTATATGCAATGTTTACAGATGATACTGCGCATCTTTCAAATATTCGCAGTGAATATGCAATTCTCATTGACATGCAAAAGAATGAGATTGTTGCCGAAAAAAACGCCAACGAGCGCATGTATCCCGCCTCAATGACAAAGGTTATGACCCTTATCGTTGCATACGAGCACATTGAGGATTTAAGCGAAACTTTCACTTTTGACTACACAATCACCGACCCTGCATATAAAGCGGGCGCAAGCGTTGCGGGATTCCTTTCAAGCGAAGCGGTGTCAATGCTTGACATTTTGTACGGTGTCGCGCTCCCTTCGGGCGCTGATGCAACTACCGCCGTTGCGGTAAGAGTTGCGGGGAGTGAAGAGGCTTTTGCACAGTTGATGAACGAAAAAGCCGAGGCGCTCGGCCTTGAAAATACCCATTTTGAAAATGCAAGCGGATTGCACCACCAAAACCACTATTCAACAGCGCACGAGATGGCGATTATCATGCGATATGCAATGAACATTCCGCTCCTTGCCGAGATTATGTCCACATACCAGCATGTTACAGCGTCAACTCCACAACATCCCGACGGACTTTTGCTCGTGAGCACACTTTTCAGCCGCATGTACGGCACCGAGCCTGAAATTGCCGAAGTTATCGCGGGTAAAACGGGCTATACCCCCGAGGCGGGTTATTGCCTTGCATCGTGTGCCGAAACTCCGGATGAGAAGAAGTACATACTTGTAACGGGTTATGCTTCTCCCGCAGCACAGGACGGCAAATACGGCGCGATTTATGATGCGATTGACATTTATAAAAACTATATACCGCAGTAAATTAACCCCGTGCATAGCACGGGGCTAATTTTATGTAGCCGTTTACATTGATTTTAGTATTGTTAATTTTGCGCCGCTATTATAATATTATGTGTGTAAAATATTTTTGCAGTGGCGGTTTTTTCACGGTTTTTTGATGATTTGCACAGTTTTTGCGTGATATTTTCTACACCACGGTAGGGAGTTTTTGTGATATAATGTATTGTAAAGTTTTTGTGTATTTTTGGAGGCTACATGAAAAATTTCATTTCGATTTTGCTTAGCCTTTCACTTGCTTTGATTTTTGCAATAAGCACATTTGCGCTTATGGGCGAGAACTATGCGTTGTTTGATGAAATGTCGGATGTGACAATTCCTAAAAATGAGCATCTTGCAGGTGATGCCAACGGCGACGGCTATGTTAATTTGTTGGATGCTGTTGCGATTCTTCGCTACAGCGTCGGAAATTGCAAAAACACATTGCGCGACGGCGTTGATGCAAATTGTGACGGCACAGTTAATACAATGGATGTTTTGCTTTCAATCCGCCATGTTGTCGGCAATGATGTCGGTCTTGATGTTGTTGTAAACGCTGACGGAAGTGCAAAAGAAGAAGCACTCACAGAAGAGAGCATTCCTGCTTTTGAAATTACAGTAAAAAGAGATGTTTCAAACGGTGACCTTTCTGTACTTGATGTAAATGGCGGCCTTTTCCTTGGTTGGTATAAAAACGAGGATGCGGCAAAAGTGCTTGATGCAACAAATGCCGCTGAAAATGACTTTGTAGGCGATGTTTACGGCGCATTCCTCGCACTTGATTTTGAAATTGCGGGCGTTGATATGTTTGCTGTGGCGCCTTACGGCATTAGATTTGTTTCTAAAATCAACGAAAATGCACTTGTTGCGATTGAAACGGTTAATGCGGCCAACCGCTTTGGCAAAAATGCCACTTTCACCCCTGCAAACGAGTGGAAAACCGGTGTCGGTTTTGGCACAGCCCTTGCAATTGATGTAGAGGTTGACGGAAGTGCCGAAAAGGCTGACGGAAGTGCTGTATGTGACAAAATGACCGTGCCCGCCGTATATTTTTACGGTAGAGAAGACGGTACCGTTTCGTTTACTGCAACCGTAATCGGCGTAACAACCGCGCAAATGGCGGATAAAATCGCCGCACGCCCCTATATTACATATATTGACGCAAACGGCAACGAGCGCACCGTTTATGCAAACGGTGATAGCGAAAGTTTTTACAATGTGCTCCTTGCAACTGTAAACGGTGACAATACCGAGGAAGAAAAGGCGGCGGCAAACGCTTGCCTTGCACAGTACTTTGACATCGGTGAGCAGAGTGTTTCGGGCATTGCGCTTTTCAACCTTTCTTCAGAAGAGGGAAGTGCGGATAATGACAATGCATATATCGAACTTGACAAAACCACTTTGGTTGCACTCACCGAGGACGACCATTCAAGATACCGCAATGCATTCTATCCCCGTATAACAAGAGTTTGTGAAGACCTCTATCTTATGACCTTTAACTACAGTCAGAACGGTCAGCATATTTACTTCACTACAAGCGTTGACGGTGTAAACTGGGAAAAACCGGGTGTTCTTTACGGTTCAACCTCCCATAAGTTTACATACGAGTTTGGCTCACTTATGGGTACAACGGATATGTACTACGGTGCTACCGCAGACCACTTGGTGCTTGATGACGGCAGAATAATGTGCGTATACTCACGCCGCCCCTGCAAGGGTTATTCCATGGCAGAATACGCATCGATTAACTCAATTGATATGGTTATCGGTACTGTCGAAAACGGAAAAATCACATGGTCCGAGCCTACCGCGATTTATTACGGTCAGAACTGGGAGCCTGAGATTATCAAGCGTTCAAACGGTGATATAGAGGTTTATTGGTCACACGCGGCGCCCATGATTCAAAAATACGGCTTCCATGAAGAAAGGCGCTCAAGCGGCGTTGCAATGATTTCTTCAAGCGACGGCGGAAATACATGGACACCTAATGTTACCGCAGATGATACAAATCTTTATGCGGGCAAGAGAATTTATCAGTACAGCGCGGGCAAGTTTACTGTTAACAGCGGTGAAGTTGTTAACTTCTACCACGGACAAATGCCCGGTGTTGTAGAACTTGTTGACGGCAGAATGATGGTTGTTGGCGAAACAAGACCCATCAGCCGTTCATATCACATGATAAGTATGGCACGCTCAAATGCTGACGGCACATGGACAGAACTCGGTATTGACGAGGCAGGTCCTACAGATGTTGTTGAGGACATGTTTGACGGTGCAGGCCCCACACTTATGCGCTTTGATTCGGGCGAACTTCTTTTGACATACAATGACGACAGCGCCCTTTTTGCAAGAGTTCTTGATAAGACCGGCAGTAATGCACTTAGTGCATTTGCATACAATGCTTTTGGCACAGATCTTAAAGCGGACGGAGGTTTCTGGAGTGCCTCCGCTCCCGTTGATTCACATACCGCGATACTTTCGATGTCATACAAAAAGTACAACGGCCGTGTACCTGTAATCGTTGAAAACGAGGATGGAACTCAAACCACCACTCTTCACAATACAACTCTTGTCGGCAAGGTAAGACTCAATCACACGCTTGACGCTGTAAACAAGAATATGGTTGCAGACGGCAATATTTGGGAGTGGGACAACATTACCGATGCACTCTTTGTAGGTAGCGACAGCGCCGTTCAGGCGACATACCGCTTTGCATACGACAATGAGTATATCTATGTTGCAATCGACCGTACCGACGATACTTTAAATGCAGATGATAGCGCTTATATATCCGTTGCTACTGAAAACGGATATGTAACAGCCGAAATCGGCGGCATAGGCGTGCTCCAAAGCGGTGTCTTTGGCGCATCAAAGGCTGCTGAAGGCGGCACACTTTACGAACTTTGCTTTGACCGCGCGGCGCTTGGACTTATGGGCGATAGCATTCGCGTATTCCCCGGCTTTACCGATGCTGATATGGGTGTTAATGACACCGTTGACGGCACAGATGTTGAAAACACATCAACTTGGATTAAGATTAACCTCAAATAAAAGGAGAACCCAATGAAAAAAATTCTTTGTTTAGTACTTGCGGCAGTAATGCTTCTTTCCACTACCGCTTTTGCGGCAGATGTACTGCTTATTGCACCTAATCCCAATGCTGTAAAGGCGACAACCGTTACCGCTGACAATGCGGCAAATGCGCTTCATGCGCTTGGACTTTTGGCGGGCGTTGGCAACAATGCAGACGGCACAGTAAACTTTGCAACCGAAGGTAGCCTTACCCGTGCACAGTCAATCACTCAGGTTGTGCGTTTCCTCGGCGCTGAAAAGGATGCAACTTCCACCACAAATGCGCATCCCTTTACCGACCTTGCTTCTTGGGCTGTTCCCTACATCAGCTACGCCTATGCAAACGGCATTACCGCAGGTGTAAGCGCAACCAAGTTTGACGGCGACAGCGCAATGAGCGATTTTGCATTCCTCACTGCAATTCTCCGTGTGCTCGGTTACAAGGATGCAGAGGGCGATTTCGTTTGGAACAACCCCTATGACCTTGCAAAGAGTGTTGGTCTTATCAACACCACAACCGCTGATACCACCTTTACCCGCGGCGATGCATTTGTTATTTGCTACAATGCGCTCACCGCTAAAGTTAAGAGCGGCGATGATGTTGCAACACAGCTTATCGCAAAGGGACTTTTCACAAAGTCACAGTTTAACACCGTTATGGGAATTGAAGAAGAGGTTCTTACTCCCGTTGTTCCCGAAAATCCCGAAACCAAACTTTTGACCATTGATAAACTTGTGCAAAAGAGCACAAACGGTGACCACAAGGATGACGATATCACTACCGCATCCCTTGAAATTAATTACCGTGAAAATGTTGAACTCAACTCCGCGCTCACCGGTAGCAACCGTTATGACAATGCGTGGTATCCCCGTATCAAGCAGGTAAAGGATGACCTTTACATTATGTTCTGGATGTACGGTCAGCTTGGCAGACATCTCTATGTTTCATATTCAAATGACGGCAAAGAGTGGACAGCACCCGAAGTTTTCTGGGGCGCTGATAACTCAAAGAAAATTACTCATACATACGGCCCGCTTGAGGGTAAAGAGGACCAGATGCTTGCAGTAAATGCAGATGCATGTGTACTTGATAACGGTGACATCCTCTGCGTTTATGCACTTCGTCCCAGCTCCGGCTACAACTACGCGGAATATGCAGAACTTAACGGTATCTTCATGCGTCGCGGTACTGTTGGCGCTGACAATAAGATAACATGGTCCGAGGAAACACAGGTTACCAAGGGGCAGGTTTGGGAGCCTTTCATCTATCAGAGAGAAGACGGACAGATTGAACTTTATTGGTCTTGCGCAATTGCATACATTGATATGTACGGCTTTGACTCCATTAAGCGCTCCACTTGTACTTCTATGGTAGTTTCCAATGACAACGGTTATACATGGTCGCCCGCAACTGTTAAGGAAAACCATTATGTAGCAACACGCGTATATCAGGAATATGTAGGCGACAAGATTCCTTACGGCACAAATGAGGATGGTACCCCCAAGTATACCGAGGCAGTTCCGTACTTTGGCGGTCAGATGCCTTCTGTAACTCAGCTTTACAACGGCAAGGCACTCCTTGCTGTAGAAGTTCACTTGGTTAAGTATAGCAAGGACGAGTCCGATGTATATCATCTCTCCCTTGCGCGCAGTGACGAAAACGGCAATTGGAAGCCGCTGGAACTTCTTGAAGAAAAGAAAGACGATGTACTTGTTGCCCCCTTCGCAGGTGAGGCTGCCGCTCCCTATCTTGCCCGTTTTAAGTCCGGTGAAGTAGTGCTTAGCTACACCGCAAAGGGACTCCATGCAAGAATGGTTAGTCCCGATGGCACAAAGGTAGACTCAAAGCAATTTTCTATAGTGCCCGATGCAAAGGGTTCTTGGGGCTCAACAGAAATGCTTAACAGCCACAAAATCGCGGCGACCAATATTAAAACCGGCGATAAGCGTGCAATTTGCATCACCTATTCCTACCTCAACCATCGCACAAATGCACCTAAAGTTGCGGTAAATGTTGACGGCTATACCAATGATTGGGACAACAATACCGATGCATACTTTGTAGGTAGCGAAACTCAGGCGCAGATCAATGTGCGCACCGCTCATGACAATGACAATGTATACTTCCTTATCACCCGCGCAGATACATACCTTACCGAGGGTGATACCGCTTCTGTAAGCGTTGCAACAAGTGCGGCAAGTTATTACCGCATTACAACTGCTGTTGACGGCACTCTTACCATTGAATATCTTGAAAACGGTTCTGTAAAGAAAACCGTTAGCGGCGGAAGTGCTGTTGCAAAGGTATTCGGTACAGTTGGCAACAACGAGGATAAGGACGAGGGCGTTGTAATTGAGATTTCCGTTCCCAAGGCGCTTGTGGGTCTTGACGGTGTATCCTCATACAAGATTTGTCCTTCGCTTTCAAATCAGGACGGTGTTGGTTCCACAAACGATACTCTTACCGGTGTGAGCGTGTTCACAACCAACCGTTGGCCAAGCGTAGTTCTTGACTAACAGCAAAAAAGGATGGCAAAAAATTGCCATCCTTTTTTTATTGCGTTTTTTGTCTATATATGATATAATGAACACATTATTAAGAAAGGTAGTCAGTTTATGGAACCTAAACTCAACAAAAAATATGGGTTGTTTACTGCTATCGCCATGGTCGTTGGCATAGTAATAGGCAGCGGCATATTCTTCAAAGCACAGGACATTTTGACTAAAACAGGCGGCGACCTTGTTCCCGCAATTCTCGCATGGGCGGCAGGCGGCCTTATCATGATGGTTTGCTGTCTTGCATTCTCTTTTATGGCAACCAAATACGAAAAAGTCGGCGGCGTGGTTGACTATGCAGAGGCAACCGTTGGCTCGGGTTACTCCTATTTTGTTGGCTGGTTTCTTGCAATGATTTACATGCCTGCAATCACCGGCGTGCTTGCATGGGTAAGTGCAAGATATGCAGTTGTATTTATCAACTCCGTTTATCCCGGCTTTGCCGAAAATCCCGTTACAGGTCCTGAGTGTATGGTGCTTACGCTTGTTTTCATGGTCGGCGCGTATGCGCTAAACACCCTCGCTCCCCGTATCGCGGGCAAATTTCAGGTAGCGGTAACCGTTATCAAGCTCATTCCCCTTGTTCTCATGGCTGTTGTCGGCGTTATCGTCGGTATTGCAAACGGAACTCTTTCTGAAAATCTTGCGGTGTCTGCAAATGTTTCTGCAGGCGGCGACCGTCCGCTTCTTTTCTTTACTGCGCTTGTTTCAACCGCTTTTGCGTATGACGGATGGATAATTTCCACAAGTATCAATGCAGAACTCAAGGATGCAAAGCGCAATCTCCCCATCGCACTTTCAATCGGTTCTCTCATTGTTGTACTGATTTGCGTTTTCTACAATATCGGACTTGCGGGTGGTGCAAGCGTTGCAGACCTTGCAAATGATGCAAGCAAGGCATTTGCAAACATCTTTGGCGGTAGCGTTGGTGCTATTCTCAATCTCTTTGTTGCGCTTTCTTGTCTTGGTACGCTCAACGGTCTTATGCTTGCCTCCACAAGAACAACTTATGCGCTTGCGGCAAGAAATATGGGCATGAAGCCGCAGATGTTTAAGACTATTGACGAAAAGACCAACATACCTTCAAATTCCTCTATTGTGGGACTTTTGCTTGCAATGTTCTGGTTCCTCTATTTCTATGCGGGCTCGCTTGCGGGATGGTGCGGTAGTTACGGCTTTGATGCTTCCGAGCTTCCCATTATCACCCTTTATGCGCTCTACATTCCGATTTTCATTATGTTTATGAAAAAGGGCAAGGAATTTGGCGTTTTCAAGCGTTTTATAGTTCCCTTGCTTGCAACTCTTGCAAGTTTGTTTATGATTTATGCAACCGCTATTTCACACGGTATAACAGTTGTTTATTATCTCATTGTGTTTGTGATAATCATGATAGCAGGCTTTGCGGTAAATGCCAAAAATAAAAAGTCGACTCTTTAGCGTTGCCGCGCAACGCAGTGAAGTCTAACGCTTTGCGTTAGGTGAAGTCGCTTTGCGGTCAAGTATTTGATACTCAAATGTGAAGTATCCGTGTCCCACGGATATAAAAGAAAAGAACGGTTCGCAATTTGCGAACCGTTCTTTTCATTCATGTTCATTTATTAACACTTCACTCGTTACTTGTAACGAACTTCACATGCCCCAAGGCATACTTCACACACCGAAGGTGTACTTCGTTGGAACAGCGACAATCAGGCGCGGTTCCTTTATATAAACTTCATTACCAAATCAAAAATTATCGGCATAAATATTGCGGGGAGCATGTTGCCCACTTTGATTTTGATAAAACCGAGCATATTTACGCCGATTGCGAAAATCAAAATCGAGCCGGTGAATGACATTTGAGAGATTACAGCGCTTGTGAGAAATGGCTCAATGTAAACGCCGAGGAGGGCGATGGCGCCCTGATATAAAAAGACTGGGACAGCGGAGAACATAACGCCGATGCCGAGAGTTGATGCAAGCACCACCGATGTAATACAGTCGATTACGCCCTTTGCAACAAGGGTGGAGTCATCGCCGCGAATACCGTTGTCAAGAGAGCCGACAACAGCCATTGCGCCAACCACAAAAATCAGCGATGCTGTTACCATGCCTTCGGCAAATGTTGATTTTGAGTCTTTTTTTACAAGTTTGCTTTGGCAGAATGCACCGAAACGGTCAAGCTGTTTTTCAATGTTGATGAGTTCGCCCACCGTGGTACCAAACACCATTGCCAAAATCATAATAAGAGTGTCGCGCGTGCCAAATGCGCCGTTTTCGTATGTAAGGGTGGCGCTGACAGCACCGCCGATACCCACAAACATAACTATCAGTCCCACGGCTTGGAGCAAGGTGTCTTTAAGTCGCTCGGGCAATATTTTTTTAAACAAAAGTCCGCAAAGAGAGCCGACTACAACTAAAATCGCGTTGATTATTGTTCCTGAAAGTGCCATAAAACCTCTAAAAATATATAAAGATAGAAAGATTATACCACCGCGATGGCGCAAAGTAAATAAGAAAAGAGAATTTTAAGGCTTTGCTTTTTCATATAATTCTGTAAGCGTTAATAAAAGGAGGAGTATATGAAACTGACAAAGATACACACAGCGGGAAGTGACTATCTTGTTTGCAAGGAGCATGTTTTTGAAAACGCTGTGGCAAAGAGAATGCTTGACCGCCGCATGGGGATAGGGGCTGACGGTTTTATCTCTGTTTTTGATACTGATGGGTGCGATGCAAAAATAAAATTGATTTTGCCAAGCGGGGAAGAGTGTCACTCATGCGCAACGGCGGTGATTTCTGCGGCTAAATTTTTATACGATACGGTGGAGCGAAAGCGTAGTTATAAAATCGCTTTCGGCGAGCGCGTTTATCGTGTTAAAATGTCAATCATGGGGCAAAGAGTGCTTTGCGCATGGGTCGAAATGCCAAAACTTTTGCCGCGGCCGATGGAGCAGTTAAAGTATTATCACGGCATTCGCGGCGAGGTGCTACGCGCATGTATTCCACATCCGCGCGTGAGTGTTTACGAACTGTGCGGGGCGCATGCCGTTTTCATGCTTGAGAGCGCGGCGGCACTTCGCGCGCTCAATATTCAAAGTGTATGCCGCCGCCTTGAGGAGGTGCTTTTCTTTGGTGAAAACATTGACTTGCATTTTGCGGCAATTGCGGGCGATAATGTGCTTGCAATGCGCTCGTGGCGTTGCCGCAAGGGTGAGATGGGCGCGCTTGGAGAGGGCGCGGTGCTTGCGGCTTATGCCGCGGTTGAATATGAAACCGTTGACTCACACCGCGTGTTGGTAAAGGGCGCAAGCGGCAATTTCTGCGTTGAACTTGCGGGCAATCTTGCCTCGCTTTGCGCTAAATGTGAAACGGTTTTTTGCGGCGAGGCGATATAAAAAAGAGGCAGTAGCCTCTTTTTTATATCCAGATATTAACTTTAAAACTTTTGCCGCAACGGGGGCATTTAACCGAGTTTCTGCCCTTTTTAATCGGTAAGCGGAGCGCGGCATGGCAATATGGACACTTGCGATAGCGGCATACTTTTCTGTCGCGGTATTTGTCGCGAAGGAAAGAGAAAAAGTTTTTAAAGGCGCTCCAAAATGCAAGAAATTTTCTGTTTTCTTCGCGGCGCTTGTAGATGTTTTTTGAAAGATAGCGATATACAGCAAAGATAAAAACTGCATTTGCAAGCACTAAAATAATCGGGGAAAAAATAAATCTATTGACAACCGACAAAACAAAAAATATAATTAAAAGAGCAAAGTATAGTTGGTCGCCGCCATATCTGCCGTACATAAAACGGTTTATGGCATCAATCATTTTGCGAAACATTAAAGACACATCCCTTCACCGTATATTTTAGCACATAATAATGGTGAAAGTACATGTTTTTTCTGAAAATATTGTGAAAAAACGAGGAAAACTATGGCAAAACAAGTTTGGAAAGGCGGCGCGTTGCTTGCCCCGCTCCCCGCGGTGCTCATCACCTCGGGCGATATGGAAAACAGCAATATTGCAACCGTTGCATGGACGGGAATTGTAAATACTATCCCGCCAAAGACATATATTTCATTGCGCAAAAGCCGCTACAGTTATGAAATCATTGAAAAAACGGGCGAGTTTGCGATAAATCTCACCACCGCCGAAATGGTGAAAAATGTTGACTATTGCGGCATTTTCACGGGGCGCAAGGTGGATAAATTTAAAAAATGTAATTTTACTAAAGAACAGGCATCGCAGATTTCCGCACCCATCATTGGCGAGAGTCCGCTTTCGCTTGAGTGCCGCGTTATCGAAACCCATGACCTTGGTACCCATGTAATGATGCTTGCCGATATTCTTGCGACCAATGTGGATGAGAAGTTGCTTGATAAAAACGGCAAAATGGACCTTGGCAAGGCAAATTTGATGGCGTTTGCACACGGTGAATATTTTGCACTTGGCAAAAAGCTCTCCGGCTTTGGCGACAGCGCAAAAAAGAAAAACAAAAGAAAATAAAAGGAGCGCTCCGCGCTCCTTTTTTGCACGGTAAATATAATTTAGCGGAATAAGCAAAAATGATTATCGAACCTATAGGGGCGATTATAACTCGCCCAAAAAGCCACCGTTAGATGTTTTACAAACGGGCGAATGATATTCGCCCCTACGGGTTTGTGGGTTCCGATTATGCTCCCATAAACTATTATTTAACCAAAATCTCTTTGCAAAAATAAACTGTTAAAGGAGTCCTATCAAACAGTGTCACAAATTTCCACACAAAAAAGAGCAAAGCATGATTAAAATGTACGCTCCAAAGGGAAAATAGTGACAAACCACTTGAAAGGAGGCACTTTAATGAGCGTTAGGCGAGGAGATATTTTTTACGCTGATTTAAGCCCCGTCGTCGGCTCGGAACAGGGAGGACTCAGACCTGTATTGATAGTGCAAAACGATGTGGGCAACAAATACAGTCCCACCGTTATTGCCGCGGCGATTACAAGTAAGATGAGCAAAACACACCTTCCGACACATATTGATATATACGCGGACAAGGTTGGACTTGGAAAAGATTCGGTTATATTGCTTGAGCAAATCCGTACAATAGACAAACAACGCCTGAAAGAAAAAATGGGTCACCTTGACGATACCCAAATGCGAGCGGTGGATAACGCTATTTCCATAAGCTTTGGGCTTTCGGGCACGGTATAAAATATGCTTGAAATATTCCTAAATAAATACACTTGCATTTTGGCTTGATTTGTTGTACAATGATGTTAAAATAAAAACAAATTAAAATCATAGGAGATAAACTTATGGCACTTGTAACAACAAAGGAAATGTTCAAGAAAGCATACGAAGGCGGCTACGCTATCGGTGCTTTCAACATCAACAACATGGAAATCATTCAGGCTATCGCTGAGGCGGCCGGTGAAGCAAAGTCCCCCGTTATCCTTCAGGTTTCCGCAGGCGCAAGAAAGTATGCAAAGCAGGAGTACCTCCTCGCACTTGCAAAGGCTGCTATCGCTGACAGCGGCATTGACCTTGCACTTCACCTTGACCACGGCGCAGATTTTGAAATCTGCAAGGCTTGTATCGACGGCGGTTTCACCTCCGTTATGATCGACGGTTCTCACCACTCTTTCGAAGATAACATCGCTGTTACCAAGAAGGTTGTTGAATATGCACACGCAAACGGCGTAGTTGTTGAAGGCGAACTCGGCGTGCTCGCAGGCGTTGAAGACGATGTAGTAGCAGAAGAGTCCTCCTACACCAAGCCCGAAGAAGTTGAAGAGTTTGTTGGCCGCACCGGCGTTGACTCTCTTGCAATTTCCATCGGTACTTCCCACGGCGCATACAAGTTCACCCCTGCACAGTGCACTCGCAATGCTGAGGGTATCCTTGTTCCCCCTCCGCTTCGTTTTGACATTCTTGAAGAGGTTGGCAAGCGTCTTCCCGGCTTCCCGATCGTTCTCCACGGCGCTTCTTCCGTACCCCAGCACTATGTAAACGAAATCAATGCAATCGGCGGCAAGCTCCCCGATGCTGTTGGTATTCCCGAAGAACAGCTCCGCAAGGCTGCTACCATGGCTGTATGTAAGATCAATATCGACTCCGATATCCGTCTTGCACTCACCGCAGGTATCCGTCGCGTAATGCACAACTCTCCCGATGTATTTGACCCCCGCGGCTACCTCTCTGTTGCTCGTGAGGAAGTTAAGAAGGCCGTTTACCACAAGATCGTAAACGTTCTCGGTTCTGCAAACACACTTTAATAGAATCATTTGAAAGTCTTCGACTTTCAAACGGTTGGAGGCGCATGTCCGCCTTGAAAACGGTATTTTAATATAATATAAGGGCTGACTTTCGTCAGCCCTTATTTAAAATGGTAATATGAAATATACGGAAAAAGTAGAAATTAACAATTACGATGTCGATATGAACGGCGCCGTGCGCCCCACATCGCTTCTTGCAAAACTTGAGGAAATCGGCTCGCATCAGATGATGGAATATCCTCCGTCAAATGACGACCTTAGAAAAGAGGGCAAGGGCTTTATTTTAAGCCGCCTTGTAATGGAGATACATAAGGAAGTCACCGAGGGGGATTTTGAAGGGCAGACATGGGCAACCGACAGTCGCGGACTCTCGTTTAACCGCTGTTACAGATTGATGAAAAACGGCGAAGTTTTTGCACAGATTTACACTGTTTGGGCGTTTCTTGATTTTAACGCGGGCAGACTTATCCGTTATGAGGATGCTGCAAGTCAAAACATTGGCGGCGAGGGGGATGCCCCATTTGAACTCACTTTGCCGCTTCGCGTGAGAATGCCAAAGACAGAGGAGATGAGCGAGGTTGCAAAGCGCGAGGTTTATTACAGCGACACCGATATAAACGGCCACATGAACAACACAAAATACCTCAATATGCTCTGCGATTTTGTGCCCGATTTCAAGGACAAAAAACTTCTCGGCGCAAATATCAGTTATGTTTCGGAGGCGCCGCTTGGCGATGTTTTGAGCGTGCTTTCAAAGGTTGAGGGCGACACAGTTTACTTTAGAACCGTACGCTCCGACAAAAAAGTTAACTGTGAAGCGGTGTTGTATTTTTAATATGAATGCTAACAAATTAAAACTTATAGCCTGCATAAGCATGCTTTTGGACCATGCGGGACTTTTGCTTTTTCCCCACCTTTTATGGATGCGTTTTGTGGGCAGACTTGCAATGCCGATATTCGGATTTTTTATTGCTGAAGGGGC
Organism: Eubacteriales bacterium; assembly: GCA_045632225.1. Lineage (GTDB taxonomy): Bacteria > Bacillota > Clostridia > Oscillospirales > CAG-272 > UMGS902. Next base: position 15,422 of record JAZQWE010000001.1, read on the forward strand.
AAGGTATACATCGTGTCGCACACGCTATTTTTTGCGCACTTTTTCGCTTGGTGTTGCATGCCAACTGATATATTCGGCAGAGGAAATTCTAAGCGGCGGAATGCGCGAAATATACCTGAATATTTTATTCACGCTGTCAATTGCAATGCTTGTGTGCTTTGCATATATTGATTTTGAAAAATCGCTTGTAAAGCGTGATACAGCAAAGATTTTTTTGCATTGCGCGATTTTTGTTTTATCTGTAACGCTTGTGATTTTGTTTGATATTTTTTGTACACATTCACGCTCGCTTTGCGGCATTAAAATCACCCTTGATTACGGTGCGGCGGGAGCGCTTTTGCCGCTCTTTGCCATCATTGGTAAAACGCCCCGTGCAAGGCTTGTTTCATTTTGCGTTGGACTTGTACTTTTTATACTTGCGTTGCAAAGTTCAATGTGGTTTATAGGGTTTGCAATTTTTGTAATTCCGCTGTTATTTTTGTACAATGGACAGCGCGGAAACAGTAAATTCAAGTACGCATTCTATATCTTTTATCCCCTCCACCTCGGAGTTTTGTATTTAATTGACATAATAATTTAACCGATACCGTCCGATTTGGGCGGTATTTTTCTTGACATCGCGCGCGAAATTATATATAATATATTATTATATTATACTAATATGGGCGAGTTATGCAAAAAAGTATAATGACGGAGGATTAAAAGATGATCAGAAGTATGACGGCATTTGGCCGAGCAAGAGTAACCACCGAGGAAAAGGACATCACCGTTGAGATTAAAAGCGTTAACAGCCGCTATCTTGACGCCAGCGTCCGCATGCCCCGCCGTTACGGATTTCTTGAGGACAAAGTAAAGACTTACGCGCAACAGAACGGAATCAGCCGCGGCAAGGTTGAAATTTATGTCGGCGTTGATACACTCAGCGATACCGAGGTTGAGATTTTGCTTGATGATGCTTATGCAAGCGGTTACATCAAGGCGCTTGAAGCACTTCGCGACAAGTTCTCGCTTCGCGATGACATCAGCGTTATGGCAGTCGCGCAAAACCGCGAGGTTTTCACAACCAAGCGCGCCGAGGATGACGAAGAGGGCGATTGGCAAATGATTAAGGAAGTGCTTGACAAGGCACTTGCCGAGTTTGTAAGCGCAAGAGTGAGCGAGGGCGAGAAGATTGAAAAAGACATCGCCGCAAAGATTGAGTTCATTCGCGAAAAGGCGGCAAAGATTGCAGAGTATTCCGAAGAGGAAATCAGAACATACAATGCAAAACTTACCGAAAGAATAAAGGGCTTCCTTGATGACAACAATATTGCCATTGACGAGGCGAGAATTCTTACAGAGAGTGCAATATATGCCGACCGCGTAGCCATTGACGAGGAACTTACCCGTCTTAATTGCCACTTCGGCGCATTTTATGACATTCTCGCAAGCGGCGAACCCTGCGGCAGAAAGCTTGACTTCCTTCTTCAGGAAATCAACCGCGAAACAAACACCATCGGCTCAAAGGCGCAATGCCTTGATATTGCAAAACTCGTTGTGGATATCAAAGCCGAGCTTGAGAAGATTAGAGAACAGATTCAAAACATAGAGTAAACCAAGGAGAAAGCAATGAAATTTATCAATGTAGGTTTCGGCAACATGGTTGCGGCAGACCGCGTAGTTGCGCTTGTCAGCCCCGATTCGGCACCGATGAAGCGACTTGTCAGCGAGGCGCGCGAGGGCGGACGGATTATTGATGTTACTTGCGGCCGTCGCACAAGAGCGATTATCATTACCGACAGCGACCATGTAATTCTCAGCGCAACCCAGCCTGAAACCATTTCAAACCGTCTTGCTGACGAAATTGACGAAACCGAAGTGACCGAGGAGGAAGAATAATGGTATTCATCATTTCAGGCCCTGCGGGTAGCGGAAAGGGAACGGTTGTTTCCGAGATTTTGGGCAGAAGCAATTCCTATATGTGCGCTGTCAGCGCTACATCGCGCCCGATTTTAAAGGGAGAAGTTGACGGCGTTAACTATCACTACATAAGCCGCGAGGCGTTTGAAGAAAAAATCAAAAACGGCGGTGTGCTTGAGTACACCGAGTATTGCGGCAATTACTACGGCACCCTTGTTTCCGAGTTTGAGCGCGCCGAAAAAGAAGGCAAGCATCTTATTTTGGAAATCGAGGTTGACGGTGCAACACAGATTAAAAAGAAGTATCCGAGTGCGGTGCTTGTAATGGTTACACCCCCCGATGCCGCAGAACAAAGCCGCAGACTTTTCAGCCGCGGCAGAGATACCGAGGAGTCGATTGCAAAGCGTCTTCGCCGTGCAAAAGAGGAACTTGAGTACCTTTCCTCGTATGATTATCTCATCATCAACGAAAACGGCAAGATAAATGAAGCCGTTGATGATTTCTTTGCACTTGCACGCGCCGAGGAACTTGCGGCGGTATGCAATATTGAATTTAAAAATAAATATTTCGGTGTAACCGAAAAAGGAGAATAATTATGATTAACAAGCCTTCTGTAGAAGCAATGACCAACGACAACCTCAACCGTTACGAACTCGTTATCGCAACCGCAAAATGCGCGCGTATCATCACCGATGAATATGTTGAGCAGAGAGCGTACGCTGAAAAGCTTATCGAGCGTAAGGAAACCGACAAGCCAATCAGCGCACTCATTGACAAGGACATCCGCGATGAAAAGGCTGTAAAGAACGCAGTTGCAAAACTTTATGCGGGCGAGTACAAGGTAGTACACCTTGAAGAAAACAACGACTAAAGCAATTTTAAGGTAAGGAGCGAAAACGATGAAAGGTGCGGTGTATGCAAAGGTATATCTGCTCGATGCGCCAAGCGCGCTTGACAGACCTTTTGACTATCGTGTTCCCGAACATTTGTCGGGACTTGTTTGCCGCGGCTCACTTGTTTTTGTTCCGTTTTCCGCCTCCAACAAAAAGCGCATGGGCCTTGTCACGGATGTGTCGGATTTTACCGAAAGTGAGCGCGTAAAGGACATTATTGATGTAAATTTGCGCGTTACTTTTTCCGAGGAGCAACTTGCCGTTTGCGACTTTTTAAAGGAGTACACGCTTTGCACCACGGGTGACGCGGTGAGAACCGTTGCGCCCCCGCTTGCGGCGCTGAAAAGTGCCACGGGCGAAAAAAGTGTGGTTTATGCCCGCCGTACCGATATTGCTTTTTCACCTCGCGGTGAAAAGCAAAGGGCGCTTTATGAGGCGCTTGGGGATGACTTTTTACCCGTCAGCGACATTTATGAGCGCACGGGTGCAGGCTCTTTGCAACTCAAGGCGCTGAAAGCGGCGGGGGCTGTGGAGGTTAAACTTGAAAGTGTGTGGAGAAATCCGTATGCCGACATTAAGATTGACCAAAGCAAACAGAATGTGTTAAGCGCACATCAAAAAAAGGCTTTTGACACGCTTTGCTCACTCTATGACACCGATGCGGCGCGATGCGCCTTGCTTTACGGTGTAACGGGGAGCGGCAAAACCCGCGTGATGAAAGCGATGATTGACCATGCGGTAAAGGGCGGCAAGGGGGTAATTGTTCTTGTCCCTGAAATATCGCTTACCCCGCAAACGGTTGGACTTTTTTGCTCGTTTTACGGCGAGCGCGTTGCGGTGCTTCATTCCTCACTCTCCGCGGGTGAGCGATATGATGCATACCGCCGAATTGAAGCGGGCGAGGTTGGCCTTGTTATAGGTACTCGCAGCGCGGTGTTTGCTCCGATGAAAAACCTTGGCATGATTATAATTGACGAGGAGCAGGAGCATACATACAAATCCGATATGAGCCCAAAGTATCACGCCCGCGATGTTGCGGCGTTTCGCCTTGGGCGCGCCAAGGGACTTTTGCTGATTGCATCGGCAACCCCCTCGGTTGAAAGTTATTACAAAGCAAAAAGCGGTGTTTATGAACTTGTTGAACTTACCGAGCGTTACGGCACAGCAAGACTGCCAGAGGTGTATATTGATGACATCCGAAAAAATGCACTCGGTGGCAATCTTTCTCCATACGGCAATTTGCTTGCAGAAAAACTCCGCGAAACTCTATTTTGCGGTGACCAGGCGATTTTATTTTTAAACCGCCGCGGTTACAACGCTTTTCTCACATGCCGCGATTGCGGCGAGGCGGTGCTTTGCCCGCATTGCTCCGTTTCGCTCACGCGCCACAAGCATGGGAGAAGTGATACGCTTCTTTGCCACTATTGCGGCTACCGTTCATCCATCCCCTCTGTGTGCCCTTCATGCAAGGGAGAGCATCTTGCATTCATGGGTTACGGTACACAAAAGGTGGAGGAGGAGTTTTACGAAAAATTTGACGGCTCCATCATGCGAATGGATGCCGACACCACCACCAAAAAGAGCGCCTATGATGAAATGCTCACAAAATTCCGCGCCCACGGCGCAGATGTCTTGCTTGGCACACAGATGGTTGCAAAGGGGCATGATTTCCCCGATGTAACGCTTGTCGGTGTGCTGAATGCCGATTCCACGCTTTATATGGATGATTTCCGTGCGGGTGAGCGCACATTTTCAATGCTCACTCAGGTTATCGGGCGCGCGGGGCGTGCCGAAAAGCATGGCACAGCGGTTATTCAGACGATGAACCCCACTCACGAGGTTATAAGACTTGCCGCCGCGCAGGATTACAAGGCGTTTTATGAGCGAGATATTAAGCTCCGAAAGGCGTTTACCTTTCCGCCGTTTTGCGACATTGCGGTGCTTTCGGTTACATCTTCAAGTGAAACCGATTGCTCAAAGTGCGCGGTGGAAATATTTGAATTTTTGAAAAAGAAAACTGCAAACGAGTACAAAAATGTGCCAATAATTTCATTTGGCCCGTTTGAGGCAACCGTTTATAAGATAGACGAGCGGTACCGAATGCGAATTGTGCTTAAATGCCGTCGGTCAAAGCAACTTTTAAAGTTGCTCTCCGAGGTTATATGCACTTTCGGTACTGCAAAATATAAAAATGTCACCTGCGGCGTTGACATCAACCCCACGGGTATATAGAAAGGGTTTGTTATGGCTAAATTACAAATCATTAAAGAGGGCGATGAAACCTTGCGCAAGGCAAGCCGCCCCGTTACAGAGATTACACCGAGAATTCTCACATTGCTTGACGATATGACCGAAACCATGCGTGCGGCAAACGGTTGCGGACTTGCCGCTGTTCAGGTTGGCATTCTCCGCAGAGTTGTTGTTATCGAAACCGAGGAGTCGGGACTTATCGAACTTATCAATCCCGAAATCGTTAAGGAAATCGGCGTGCAGGAGGAGGCAGAGGGTTGCCTTTCCGTTCCCGGCAAGTGGGGCGTTACACGCCGCCCTGCAAAGGTTGTTGTGCGCGCGCTCAACCGTAAGGGTGAAACCGTTGAGTATAAGGGTTCGGGACTTCTTGCAAGAGCGTTTTGCCATGAGATTGACCACCTTGACGGTAAACTCTTTATCGACAAGGGCAATCTTGTGAGATATCTTGACGCGGACGAGGTTGGCTGATATGAGAATACTTTTCATGGGTACGCCCGATTTTGCACTTTTCTCGCTTGAGGCACTTGTTAAAAGCGGCGAAGAAGTAGTGGGCGTTGTTACCCAACCCGATAAACCCAAGGGCAGAGGATATACACTCACTCCTCCCCCCGTTAAGGTGTATGCTTTGGAGCACGGCATTGAAGTTTTTCAGCCGCAGACACTTAAAGACGGCGCATTTCTTGAAACACTTGAAAAACTCAACCCCGAAATGATTGTTGTTGTTGCATACGGCAAGATTTTGCCAAAGTATGTGCTCGACTTTCCCAAGTACGGATGCATTAACATTCACGGCTCACTCCTCCCGAAATATCGCGGAGCTTCTCCCATGCAACGCGCGATTATGGATGGCGAAAAGGTCAGCGGTGTTACCTCCATGTACATGGCAGAGGGACTTGACACGGGCGACATGCTCATCAAAGAAGAGGTTGAAATTGCCGAGGATGACAATTTTGAGAGCGTGCACGATAAGCTCGGCGCCGCAGGCGCAAGAGTTTTGCTTTTGACTGTTGAGGCGGCAAAGGCAGGCACTCTCAAACCCGAAAAGCAGGATGACAGCCTTGCAACACATACAGCAAAGATTGAAAAGGCCGAATGCCTGATAGATTTTACCGAAGATGCACATACTATCCATAATAAAATCCGCGGACTTTCTCCGTTCCCACTTGCATTTACACATTTGCCAAACGGCAAGATTTTAAAGATTGTAAAGGCGCATTTTGAGGCGGGCAAGAGTGGCGAGTGCGGCAAGGTTGTACGCGCCGACAAAAACGGTATTGCCGTTTGCGCCAAGGACGGTCTTGTTGTTATTGAAATTGCAACTCCCGAGGGTAAGAAGGCACAAGGTGCCGCCGATCTTGTAAACGGCAGACAGTTGTCCGTGGGCGATGTTTTAGGAGTAAAATAATATGTTTATTGACCAGTGGTATGTAATTTTGGTTTTGCCTGCGATAATTCTTTCGCTCTTTGCAAGTGCAAATGTTAATTCCACATTCAAAAAGTATTCGCGCGTAATGTCGCGCCGTGGAATCACGGGCGCGGAGAGCGCACGGAGAGTTCTTAGCGCAAATGGGGTTTTCGGCGTGCAGATTGAGCATGTAAGCGGCAACCTCACCGACCATTTTGACCCCCGCACAAACACAATTCGCCTTTCCGACGCGGTTTATTCTTCCACAAGCGTTGCGGCAATAGGTGTTGCCGCGCATGAGGCGGGGCACGCCGTGCAGTATGCAAAGGGCTATGCACCAATGAAAATGCGCTCGGCAATTATCCCGATTACACAGATTGGCTCAAACCTTGCAATGCCCCTTATTTTGATTGGTATTATTTTAAGCATGCCCGCTTTGGCAGAACTCGGCATTATAGCGTTCAGTTTTTCAACGCTGTTTCAGCTTATAACCGTACCTGTTGAGTTTAATGCTTCCTCCCGCGCCATTGAGGCGAGTACAAATGCCTCCGCTGACGCGGCGGAAGTAAACGGCGCTAAAAAAGTTTTGCGAGCCGCCGCTCTTACCTATGTTGCGGCACTTGCTGTATCAATTGCAAACCTGCTCCGCCTTATTATGATTGTTGGCGGCGGCAGAAGAAGAGATTGACATGGATGTTAGAAAAACAGCGCTTGCATTGCTTCGTGATGCATCGCAAAATGACAAATATGTGTCGCTTTCGCTTTCTGCGCTTCTTGAAAATGCAGAGTGCGATGAGCGCGACCGCGCACTCCTTACAACGCTGGTTTACGGCGTTACCGAGCGCCGCGTGACACTTGATTATTATATTGAAAAATTTGCGGGGCGTCCGCTTGACAAAATAGGTGCAAGAGTGCTTATGACTCTTCGCCTTGGTCTTTATCAACTCATGTTTTTGGACCGCATACCGCCCCACGCCGCCGTCAGCGAAACTGTTCGCCTTGGCAAAAGTCAGGGCGAGCGCGCGTTTTTAAACGGCGTTATGCGCACATATCTGCGCGATAAGGATAAGGTTTTGTTACCGAGTGATGGCGACATGCTTCTTTCGGTAAAATATTCTTTCCCGCTTGATATGGTAAAACTCATGCGCGAAAACCTCGGCGATAAAACCGAGGAGGTTCTTTTTGCACTCTCAAAAAATCCGCCGATTACAATTTGCATAAATACACTTGTAATGAGCGTTGACAATGCACTTGAAAAACTTTTGGCGTCGGGACTTGCGGCAGAAAAATGCACCGCTCCCCGCGCTGTAAGAATAAAAGGAAATGTGAGTTTTGCACGCCTTTGCGAAATTCTTGGCGAAAGCGGATTTTTCGTTCAGGACGAGGCATCGCAAATTGCAATCAGCGTGCTTGCACCAAAGAAAGGTGCAACACTTGCAGATGCATGTGCATGCCCCGGCTCAAAGAGTTTCCATGCGGCACTTTTTATGGAAAACACGGGCAGTATAAATTGCTATGATTTGCATGAAAGCAAACTCTCGCTTATTGAAAGCGGCGCCGCAAGACTTGGCATTGACATAATAAGCGCCGCGTCGCGCGACTCGCGCGAGTGTGACGAAAAACTCATTGGTAAATGCGACTTTGTGATATGCGATGTACCTTGCACGGGTCTTGGCGTAATGGCAAAAAAGCCCGAGATTCGCTATCACGCGGCAGATTTGTATAAAGAACTTGCCCCGCTTGGATATGACATACTTTTGGCAAGTGCAAAATATCTTAAAAGCGGCGGGCGCATGCTTTATTCCACCTGCACGCTAACAAAGGCTGAAAACGAAGAAAATTTCTACCGTTTTCTAAAAAACAATAAAGAATTTCATTTTGTGGATTTTTCGCTTGGCGAGCATAAAAGCAATGACGGTTGCCTTACGCTTTTGCCAAACGGCGAACATGACGGATTTTTCATCGGACTTATAGAAAAGGAATAGGATATGGCTAAAATCGACATCGGCTCAATGACACTTAAAGAGCTTGAAGAATATATAGTTTCAATAGGCGAAAGCCGTTTTCGTGCAAAGCAGATTTACTCATGGCTTTGTCGCGGTGTTGATTTTGGCGAAATGTCAAACCTTTCAAAGTCCCTTCGACAAAAACTTATTGATGAGTGCTACAGCGGCATTCCGAGTATAGAGCAAAAACTTGTCAGCAAGGTTGACGGCACGGTTAAATACCTATTTTCGTTCCCCGATGGGGAGTGCGTTGAGTCGGTAGTTATGTTCTACAAGCACGGCACAACTATCTGTATTTCTTCGCAGGTCGGTTGCCGCATGGGGTGCAAATTCTGCGCTTCCACAATCGGTGGTAAGGTGCGCGACCTTACTGCGGGCGAAATGCTCGGGCAGATAGCTAAGGCACAGCGCGATGTTGGCGAGCGTATCGACGGCATTGTGATGATGGGTATTGGCGAGCCGCTTGACAACTACAATAACGCGATTAAATTTTTAAAACTTGTCACAAGTGAGGATGGACTTAACATCGGCGCAAGACATATTTCGCTTTCGACCTCGGGACTTGTTGACAAGATAGCCGAACTTGAAAAAGAGAACTTTCAAATCACGCTTTCAATATCGCTTCACGCTTCAAATGATGAGCGTCGCTCATCACTTATGCCCGTAAATAAAAAATGGGGTGTTGACGAGTTGCTTTCAGCGGTAAAACACTATTTTGATGCAACGGGCAGGCGTGTTTCGATTGAATATACACTCATTGCAGGGCAAAATGACAGCGAGAGAGATGCAAGGGAACTTGGCACATTGCTCCGCAGATATTTTACAAAGCAGGATGCTCTGCATATAAATCTTATTCCCGTAAACCCCGTAAAGGAAAGCGGATTTTCGCAAGGGGACAGACGGAGTATTGAGCATTTTCAAAAAACACTTTCAGACATGGGACTTACAGCAACGGTGCGCCGCACTCTCGGTCCCGATATAAATGCCTCCTGCGGACAGCTTCGCAGAAAGGCTTCTTCAGCCTCGGTTTAAACCAAGGGGAAAGGAGAGAAGATGGAATATTTTGCAATAACCGATGTAGGTATGGTTCGCGAGATTAACGAGGATACCTACCTTGTAAAAAAATACGGTGATGCAACGCTTTATGCCGTGTTTGATGGCATGGGCGGCGCAAATGCGGGCGAAATGGCGTCTGCAATTGCGCGCGAAGAAGTGGAGAAGTATTTTTCCGTCTTTTTTGAAAACTTTGGCAGAACCGAGCCCGCCGCTATTCAAGCGGCGCTTGCAAGTGCCGCCGACCGCGCAAATTTCAAGATTTTTTCGCTTGCCCGTGCGGATAAAAACTATGAGGGCATGGGCACTACGATGGTTGCCGCACTTTGTATTTCCGATAAAGTGTATGTTGCAAATGTGGGTGACAGCCGCGCTTATATGATAGATAAGGACGGAGCATATCAAATCACCCGCGACCATTCGTTTGTGCAATACCTTGTTGATATCGGCAAACTCACACCCGAGGAGGCTAAAAACAGCACACAAAAGAATATCATCACCCGCGCTATCGGCGTTGATAAAGAGGTGAGTGTGGATGTTTCGGTCATTGAGCAAAAACAGTATAAGGGCAAAACTTTGCTCCTTTGTTCCGACGGTCTTTCAAACTATGTAGAAAATCGCATGCTTTGCGACCTTTGCAATACACATAAAACTCCCGAGGATTTTTGCAAAGTGCTTGTTGCCACTGCAAATGATGCGGGTGGACGGGATAACATAACTGCGGTTGTCGCAAAACTTAAATAACGGAGAAAAAGATGGATCAGTATAATAATTACATTGGTCTTACGCTTGACGGGCGATATACAATAAAAAGACTTGTCGGCTATGGCGGCATGGCAATGGTGTTTGAAGCGGATGACGCATTCCGCAAAACCGTTGTCGCAGTTAAAATACTCAAAGAAGAGTTTGCCAATGACGAAGTATCCGTTCAGCGTTTTATAAATGAGTCAAAAGCGGTACTTATGCTCTCGCACACAAATATCGTAAAGATTTTTGATGTTTCGGTAAAGGGTGAGCACAAGTATATCGTTATGGAATATATCGACGGTATAACATTAAAGAGTTATATCGAGCGCAAGGGCGCACTTTCGGTAAAGGAAACAATTTCATACACAATTCAGATTTTGCGCGCGCTTGAGCATGCGCATATTGGCGGCGTTATTCACCGCGACATCAAGCCGCAAAATATCATGCTTCTTAAAACAGGGCAGATAAAGGTTACCGACTTTGGCATTGCCAAACTTCCCGATGCCAAAACTCTCACCGCAACGGACAAGGCAATCGGCACGGTTTATTATATCAGTCCCGAGCAGGCGGCAGGTGAAAAGGGAATTGACCGCAGAACCGACCTTTATTCCGTTGGCGTTATGATGTACGAAATGCTCACGGGCAAGTTGCCTTTTGACGGTGAAAACCCCGTCAGCATTGCACTAAAACAGATAAATGAGCAACCCAAGGCACCCACCGAGGTGTTAAACACCATACCAAAGGGACTTGAGCAGATTATCCTTTTTGCAATGGAAAAGGATAAGGACAAGCGTTTCCAGACCGCAACACAGATGATTGAACTTTTGCAAAAGGTGAGAGAAAACCCCATGGTTGTCTTTCGCCAGAAGAATCAGTCAAACAATGTGAGAAAAAAGAAAAAGGCATCTATGATGCCGATTATTGTAGGCGTTGTCAGCGCGTTTTTGCTTGTGTTTGTCATAAGCGGCGTTGTACT
>JAZQWE010000002.1:0-12030 GCA_045632225.1 Eubacteriales bacterium
AGCCCAAGCGTGTTTTTATCAAGGCGACCGCACGGAAACACCTCAAACTTTGTAACCTCTTTTGGCAAAAGGTCAAGCACGGTTTTTTCCTTTTTATCCTCGGTTGCGCTGACATACCCCTCGGGTTTATTTAAGAGCACATATGTATAGCGGCGGTAGTTTACCACCTCGCCGCAATATGTCACAACATCTTTTTCGGGGTCAACGGGTGTATCGGCGCGTTTTACCGCCACTCCGTTAAGAAGCACCTCACCGCGGCGAACCGCTTTGGCGGTTTCGCTGCGAGTTGATACTTTGCTTTCAGATAAAAATTTGTCTATTCTCATATTATAAAAAACATCCGACTAACCGCGGCTATAAAAACTATCATAAGCAATAGCGCCACGGCAAGTCCCACTATAAATCCTTGTAAAAATAATTTTTTCATAATGCTTTGGCAAGCATTATTAGTATGCACAAAAATTATAAAATTTTATTTACCTTTTACTTTTTCCCAATACTGTTTTGCGGCTTGTTCATTTTTGTTTTCGCCGAACTCATAATATTTTCTGCCCTTTAAATCATCGGGGAGGTACTGTTGCGCAACATAGTGCTCGGGATAATCGTGAGGATACTTATACCCTTTAAAAAGCGGGGACTGCAAATGCATTGGGATGTTTTGCCCAAGTCCCGAAAGAAAATCGCTCTTTGCCGCATGGTACGCCATATATGCGCTGTTTGATTTTGGCGCGGTGGCAAGCATTGCCGTAAGATTGGCAAGCGGAAGTGCCCCCTCGGGAAGTCCGAGTTCTTTTGCCGCATCGGTACAAGCCTTTGCCATTATCGCGGCTTGGGGATAGGCAAGTCCTATATCCTCACTTGCAATTACCAAAAGTCTGCGGCATGCGGAAAGCAGGTCGCCGCCCTCCAAGATACGCGCAAGGTAGAACATTGCCGCATCGGGGTCGGAGCCGCGAATTGACTTTTGCAAGCACGAAAGTAAATTATAATGCACATCGCCCGTACGGTCAAAATTGCCCGTAAACGAGGGGGTGAAATCTTTCACATCCTCCTCGGTAATGGTACCTTTAGCAACCGAATACACATTTTCAAGCACGCCCAGCGATGCGCGAACGTCACCGCCCGCAACACCTGCGATAAAATCAAGTGCTTCGTCGGTGGCCTCTATATTTTTTTCGCTCTCCTCATTAAGTACACAAAGTCCGCGCAAAAGCGCCTTTTTTATGTCCTTTGCATTAACCGCTTTAAACTCAAACACGGCACAGCGCGACAAAATTGCATTGTAGATACAAAAATACGGATTATCCGTAGTAGAAGCAATAAGCGTAACACGGCCGTCCTCTATGTACTCAAGCAGGGACTGCTGCTGTTTGCGGTTGAAATACTGTATTTCATCAAGATAAAGAAGTATACCCGCAGAAGCGAACATATTCTGCGACTGGGAAATAACTTCTTTTACATCGGCCAAAGATGCGGTGGTGGCATTGAGTTTATACAGCGTCATACCCGACTCTTTTGCAACAATATTTGCCGCTGTAGTCTTGCCCGTACCGGGAGGGCCAAAGAAAATCATATTTGTAACTCTGCCGCCCTCAAGCATCTTGCGGACAACGCCGCTTTTACCGAAAAGATGCTGTTGCCCCACCATATCATCAAGTTTTCCAGGGCGAAGGCGATCGGCAAGTGGTTGATTTTGCATTTGATTTAGCCACTCCTTTCTAATTCATTGTAGTTTCGCTTGCATTCATTGCTTTTGCAAGCTTTGCGCGGAGTTTTTGGAACACGGGGGATGAAAGTGTTGGGTCGCATTCAAGTATCGCTGTGGCGGCTTGTGCCGCCGCATCGGTAATGCTTGCATCCTGACAAATTGCCGCCATGCGGTAAGACGAACCCTCTCCGCTTTGTCTTGCGCCGTCGGTGCCGAGAAAATCGCCCGGACCGCGCATTTTCAAGTCTTCCTCTGCTATGACAAATCCGTCATTTGTCTTTGTCATAAGTTTTAATCTCTGTTTTGCAATTTCGCCATCCGTGTCGGAAACGAGAACGCAATATGACTTGCGCTTGCCGCGTCCAACACGCCCGCGAAGCTGATGAAGTTGCGAAAGACCGAATCGCTCGGCATTCTCAACTATCATAAGCGAAGCGTTTGGCACATTTATACCAACCTCAATAACGGTTGTTGAAACAAGAAGTTTTATTTCACCCGAAACAAACCTTGTCATTATATCATTTTTCTCCGCAGGGCGCATTTTTCCGTGGATATATGCAACATTTGCATCCGCAAAACGCTCAGAAAGTTCTTTGGCAAATTCCACAGCGCTTTTTAAAACGGGCTGTGCCCCCTCGTCAAACGCGCTTACCGTTGACGCATCTTCATCTGCATCATCCTCGGGCGCTTCAACCGCAGGGCAAACAACATAAACCTGCCCGCCCTCCTCAAATTGCTTTTCGATAAAAGCGTTAAGTCTTTGACGGTAATTTTCGTTTACAAAAAATGTATCAACTTTTTGTCTGCCGCTTGGCATTTCATCAATGCGAGAGATTGAAAGATCGCCGTACAGCACAAGCGAAAGTGTACGCGGAATGGGAGTTGCGCTCATCACAAGCATGTGCGCACGCGGACTTTTTTCAAGAAGTTTAGCGCGCTGTGCAATGCCAAAGCGATGTTGCTCGTCACACACGGCAAGTCCAAGCGATTTAAACACCACATCATCCTCTATGAGTGCATGGGTGCCGATAACAATGTTAATGCTGCCGTTTTCAAGCCCAGCTTTTATGCGGCGCTTTTCTGCGGCGGTTGTACTGCCCGTGAGTTTTTCCACATTGTAGCCAAGGAATGAAAACTGAGGAGCAAGGTCTTTAAAATGTTGGGTTGCAAGAATTTCGGTAGGTGCCATTATAAGCGCCTGATGACCGTTTTGCACAGCCATATATACCGCCGCCGCGGCACAAACGGTTTTGCCGCAACCGACATCACCGACAAGTATGCGCGACATGCGGGGCGCGTCGCTTCCCTCACCCGCACTTAAATCGTTTGTAATATCTTGCACAGCACGCTTTTGCGCATTTGTGAGTTCAAACGGAACGGTGGCTAAAAACGCGCCAAGGCCGGTGTTTACCATGCGGCATGCCATACTCTTTGTCTGCTTTTGGCGCATAAGCCTTACAGCAAGCGCACACTCAAGCAACTCGTCAAACGCAAGTCTGCGCGCCGCGCGGTCAAGTGCAGTTAAATTTTCGGGAACATGGATATTTTCAAGCGCAAACGAAAGTGTTGCAAGCGAATATTTTGCGCGAATTTCGTTTGGAAGCGGGTCAAAAAATTCGCCATGACAAAGCGCAAGCGCCTGCTTTGCACATTCGCGAAGCACATTTTTGTTTAAGGGACTTGCAAGTCTGTACACCGCATAAAGTTCGGGTAGTGCCGTTCTTGCATCGTATTTTTCGGCAATCGGACTTGTGAGTGAATATCTGCCGAGTTTTTCCGTAAGTTTTCCGTAAAAACGGAAAGTTTCGCCCGTGTGGAATTTTTCGCGCATATACGGCTGATTGAAATATGTGATTTCAACACTACCGCTATCATCAAATGCACGGAATTTTACAACGGTAAGGCTACCGCGAAGCCTTGCAAGTTTTGGCTCGGTTGCAACGGTGAGTATATACGATTGCATCATCCCGAGCGCCCCATCTGCAAGTGTTGTAACAATTCCTCGGTTTTCATATCGGGTGGGAAAATGATAAATCAGGTCATAAAGAGTGTGTATGCCAAGTTTTTCAAAAGCCGCGGCTTTTACCTTGCCTATACCCGCAAGTTTGGCTACGGGCATATCTGAATTTGCCATTTTTCCACCTCCTAATCAGTTCACATTTAATTTATATAAAATTTCCGTACTTGCTAAAGTATCCATACCAAAGCAAATAAGAATTTTGTCACTTTCTTCTTTAAGTTCCTTTACGCTTTTTCCGTAGTAACGGACATCAACCATATCAATGTCAAAATGTCTTGCCAAAAACGGGGCAAGCGAATCGCCGTAACTGTCCGCAATAAGGAGGAGCTTTTCCCTTTTCTCGCCGTTTTTGGTAATCCTTACCCTGCCCGCGTTTGCAATGGGGAAAACCCCGTATGGGTCGAATGTGCCAAGCGCATCAAAATTATAAAGACCGCTGTATTTTTCACCGCTGTCAAGGTTTTCCAAAAGAAAATCCCCGTCACCCTTATAGCGAAAGAGTGCTATTTTGTCATTGGCGGCGACAAGCATTTTTCTTGCATCCGTGCCCGAAAAATCGCTTTTTACCACTCCGCATGTAAAATCCTCGGCAAAAAACGGCTCAAAGCCAAGCGTATCCGCAAGCGCGGTGTAAAGATAGTATGAGCCGAGCGAGGTTAAATGATGGTCACCGCGGTAATAGATATATTTGCCGTTTGCGCCCTCAAGAGAGAGTTTATAAAGCACATTTGGTATATACTCCCCACACTCCTTTGCGCGTTGCCAAAGGGGGGCGCGCCCACTTTCGTAAAATCGCGGAAGCAACTGTGCAAGCGCATCGGTTTTTGACGGCACTATACAAATCGCACCGCCAAAGTTTTGTGCCGCCAAAAGATTTTTTTCAAGCACATTGATACTAACATCTTCGTTTGAAAAAATATATCCGTTTTTGCCGAAGAAAGCGCCCGAAAACTCATTTTTGCCAAGACCGAGCCAAAGGGCGCGATTGAATTTTAAAAGTTTTTCGCGAAACGGTATACGGTCAGCAAAAAATCCGTCGGGGGACGAAAATGAAAAATCGGTTGCCATGCGATTTTCATTTGCAATGTACTCCATTTTGCAAAAGAATACCGCCCACAAAAGAATGGCTATCAAAATCGCAAAAAAAGATTTAACAAATATTTTATCCATGCCCCACCTCAAAATGTCGCATACAAAAACGGAGTGTGAGTATTGGCGACAAGGCACGAAAGTAAAAAGAAAAATACAAGCGGTGCGGCAAAGTACAAAAGCGCGGGAACGCGTTTATAAATCATAGCACACAAGCTGTGCACAATTGGTGTTGCAAAGAGTATTGAAAGCAAAATAAGCGGCACATATCGCATACAGTTATACAAATCTGCACGGCTGTAAAGCAAAGTATTGCCCATTGCAAAAAGTCTGTAAAAAAATGCTATGGTATCGCGGGGAGTTTTTGAAAAAAAGAGCACCCATCCAAAATTCACCGCCAAGAGTGTGAAAAAAATGCCGCTTTTTTGTCCCTTTTTCAAAAAGAGTTTTTCTGCGGTGCAAATCAAAAAGAAATATGCACCCCAAAGAAGATACGAAAGCGTGCTCCCATGCCAAAGCGAGCTGAAAAGCCAAACGGCAAAAAACGAAATTACAGTTTTCACCTTGCCGCATTTACTACCGCCAAGCGGCAGATAAACATAGTCAAAAAGCCATCTGCCAAGCGTGATATGCCAACGGCGAAAGAACTCGCAAACGCTTTTTGACATATAGGGAAAATCAAAGTTTTGGGGCACTTCAAAGCCAAAGATAAGTGCAATGCCACGTGCCATATCGCTACATCCCGAAAAGTCAAAATAAATGTAGAGCGAATACGAAATCAGCGCAAAAAGTGCCGAAAGTGCACTTTGTCCAAAAAAGAAAAGTTCATACGCCGCAAAAAGTGCATCGGCAAAAAAGAGTTTTTTGACCCCGCCAAAAACGGTGAGAAGTATCCCGCGCGAAACAAATGAATACGGCACGGGATTATCAAAGGCGCGCTCTGTTTTTGCATACCTTGTAAGCGGCCCCGCCAAAACGCACGGAAAAAACATTAAATATGCAAAAACTTTCAAAATATTTTTTTCGCGATGACCGTCATAAATATACGACACAGCGCGCAAAATAAAAAACGAAAGTCCAACGGCAAAAACGCCGCAAAGCCTTAACAAAGGCAAAAATGCAAGGCATATATATGCTCCCTTTTTGCCAAGAAATGAAAGCGCATACACAATGGGAACTAAAAGCGGGAGTAAATAAAACATTCTACCCGCGGCAAATATGTAAAAAAGCGTGCTTGCAATGCACAGCGCCGCAGTTTTTGCCCTACCCTTTAAAGCGGTGTATATAGCCGCAGATAAAGGCAAAAAAGCAAGCAGAAAAAAGGGTGAGTACAGCGTCAAGTTTAAAATCTCCTTTAAACCAAGTCTGTACCATATATATTATTTTTATTATACATGAATGACGAAAAAAATAAAAGTCCTTTTTTACTTTTTGAGCCATAAGTGTTGAAAATTTTCAATGTTTTTGATACAATGTAATAAAAGGAGTGTGTAACTATGAAAAAAGCTGTTGAAAAAATTAAAAATGTATGGGGCGCATTTTGGAAAAATCTCACGCGCCGTTTTGATTTCACACTCTCGCTGCGCCGCAAAAAGACCGACGAAAATCCGCTTATCTCGGTAAATGTCAAGGGTGAAATCCCGCGCGAGGTTGTTGCATTTTTTGCGATAATCGGCGTTTTGACATTTGCATTTAGCATCATTAAAGTTTTAAGAAAATTATCATAAAAAGAAAAACACCCGAATGGGTGTTTTTCTTTTTATACGGGAATTTCTACTTCTTCTTCGGGTGTTACTGCTTTGCCAAACACGGGCATATCACCGTCCCATGTAAACGGCTGTGCGCGCACGCCTCTTGTTGACCAACCGCCCTCGGTTGTGAGCATTGCATGATATACAATAAAGTCGGTCACACCGTCGCGTGCCTTTACAAATGAGCAATGTCCCGTACCGTGAGTTCCCTCACTCTCAGAGAACACAGCGTGGTCACACTTTACCCAGTTGTTTGCATCCATAATGTCGCCGCCGCGATATGTAAGAATGCCAAGGCAATAGTGGCGTGTACGGCTGTGCGATGCAGAATATACAATATGAATTGTGCCGTCCTTGTAAAGAATCTGCGGACCTTCGTTTACACAAGGATGAACTCTGCCGTTACCCGCAGGACCGCTTCCGTGCTTTTCCCAATCATAGTCAGGGCGCGAAAGAATCACGCGCTCTCCCTCAATCTCGGTGGGCGACTTCATCTTTGCAATAAAAATACATTGGTCATGGGGAATGTAGGCTGTTGCGCCCTCTTCCCAACCCGACCATACATAGTAAAGCTCACCGTCTTTTTGAATAACGGTACCATCGATTGCAAGGCAATCTGTAGGGTCTGTAATTTTGCCAACCATTTCGTATTCGCCGTCGGGGGTGCCGTCCTTGGATTTGAGCACAAACATGCGGTGGTTTACCATGTCGCCGTCATCGCATGCAACATGGAGATACCACTCACCGTTAATTTCATGAATTTCGGGTGCCCAAAGATGCTTTGAGTATTCCTTGCCTTCTTCAGGCTTCCAAACACATTTGCCATCTCTTGTGATATGGTGGATATTGTCAGCAACACTTACCTCAACAGATGCATCTGCATTGCTGTAAACATAGTAATATTTATCATTCCAAAATACCACAAACGGGTCAGCACCCGCCTTCAAAATCGGATTTTTAAACTTTTCAGTCATGATTTACCTCCTCAATCGCATTTACAATATATTCTGCATAAAGTTTTTTCATTTTAAGTGTGAGTGCACAATGTCCTCTGCCCTGCACCTTGTCAAATGTGATGCTGTGACCAAGGGCGCGCATTGACGCAACAAACTTTTCAGAGTGGCTGTCAATATTTACAGCATTGTCCGCCGTGCAATGAAAAATATGATACTTTGCCGCAGGCATTTTGTCGGCAAGATGCAACGGCGAAATTGATTCAAGTCCGTCTTTAAGACTTCCCTCCATGCCGTAAACCGCGCTGTAAAGCGTGCGCGGAAGGTCATCACGCTCGGTATAATGATACACTACATCACATACCGGGCAATTTGCCACACATGCAACAGTATTGTGCTTTGTATAAGCCATATAAACAAGTGCGCCCTGACCGCCCATACTACCGCCGGTGGAAACAATCGGAATATTTTTGTCAAGGTTGTACTTATCAATAAGCACATCTATAATTTCGTCGGTAAAGTCAACAGCCTGGCGGTTCATCCAGCACCACGGGTTGTTATAGGGGTAGACATAAAGCATTCCCTTTTCGCCGTAGAATTCGCCCTCAACCGTGTCGGTCGGGTATCTTGTCTGACTGCCAAGACCAAAGAACTGTATCACGATACCGCGAATCGGCTTTTCGCAAACGCTATCGTTTACATAAGCGAAACTTTTTAAGTTTTCATAGGTCATTATTCTTTCCATACCGCACCTCAAAGTGTTTTCTATATTTTAACAAAAACATCACGGGTAGTCAAGATGAATTAAATAAGCGAAAATGATTATCGAACCCGAAGGGGCGATTATAAATCGCCCGAAAAGCCTCCATTAGATGTTTTACAAACGGGCGAATGATATTCGCCCATACGGGTTTGTGGTTTCCTTTTTACTCCCATAAACTTTAATTTACAACAAAAGGCACCCCATCGGGTGCCTTTTGTTATTTCTTAAATATTTTCACTTGTGAAAGCAAGATGCCGACGAAAATGAGTGCGCATCCCATGTAGCCGATAATGGGTAGCGGTGTTGCGCCCTTATCGATAAGTGGCTCGCCGATAGCGGCGAAAACGGACTCGCTGCAAAGTATGATTGAAGCAAGTGCAGGCTCGGTGCCGCGCTGACCGACAACCTGACATGTATACGCCACGCCAACGGAGAAAATACCGCAATAAAGTATCGGGATGAGCGCATGCTGCCAAAACTCGGGAGTAATAGTGAGCGCGCCGTCAAACATGGGCGCTACTGCTATATTAAGCGCTCCGCAAACGATGAACTGAATGAGCGAAAACTTGAGAGAGGGGCAGTCGCTTGCAAAAGAATCAATGCAAACAATGTGCGCTGTCCAGAAAAATGCGCCAAGCAACACAACAAGGTCGCCAAGCTGTGCATTTTCTACACCGTTTGCAAAGCAGACAAAATAAAGTCCAGCAACGGCAACCAAGGCGCCTATCCATGCCTCTTTTCTGATTTTCTTTTTCATAAAGATTCCGCAAAAAGGAACAAACACCATGTAAAGTCCCGTAATAAATGCGGATTTTGCCGAACTTTTTGTAAGTGTGATACCAATCTGCTGTAAAGCGGATGCCGCAAAGAGAATTGTACCGCATACAGCCGCGGTGATAAGGAGTTTTTTCCACTGACGGCTTGTAAGTTTTTCACGCTCAAAAACAAGTGCAACGGGAACAAGCGAAACCGCGCCCACGAAAAAGCGGATTCCGTTAAACCAGAATGTGCTGATATAATTTGCGGCGATGCTCTGAAACGGAAATGCAAAGCCCCAGATTATCGCTGTCAAAAACAAAATTAAAATGGATACAATACTGTTCTTTTTCATAATGCCCTCTTTTACTGTAATAAGAACATTCTACCACTTACAAAGTTTTTGTCAAGTTTTTTCTTTATTTATTTTATAGCAGAATAGTTGCGGTTTTATGCATAATTCTGCCTTGTAAATCTTTTTCAAAAACATTATATTAAGGTTAGTGAAATATTTTATTTCGGAGGACTATTATGACTAATAAAGCTATGTATCTTATGGCTCCCGGCGTGGTTGAACTTTGCGACATCGACCTCCCCGAAATCAAGGCTGACGAAGTTTTGGTAAAGAGCCAATTTTCTGCAATCAGTGCAGGTACCGAACTTGCAAACTTTAACGACCTTCCCAACACCGTGCGCAAGTATCCCCGTAACTTTGGCTACAACTCGGTTGGTGTGGTTGAACAAGTTGGTGCAAATGTTAAAAACTACAAAGTAGGCGACAGAGTTCTCTGCTATTTTGCAGGCGGTCACCGTCTTTACTCCACCTGCAAACAGCACATGCTTTGCAAAATCCCCGACGGCGTCGACATGAGAGATGCTGCACTTGTAATCATCGGCGGTTTCGGCCTTGAAGGTGCCCGCATGACAAAGTGCGAAATCGGTGAAAGCGCTCTCGTTGTAGGATGCGGACTTCTCGGCCAGTTTGCACTTCAGGCGCTCCGTTGCATGGGTGCAACCCCCGTTATCGCAATTGACTTTAACGAAGAAAGACTTGCAATTGCGAAAGAATGCGGCGCTGACTATGCTTTCCGTCCCGATGATCCCGACCTTAAGGCAAAGGTTATGGAAGCTACCGATGGCAGAGGCATTAACTGCGCGGTTGAAGTTACCGGTAATGCAAAGGCGCTTGTTACCGCACTTGAGCTCATGGCTCGCCGCGGCAGAGTTGCTCTCACCGGCTGTACCAGAGTTTCCGATGTTCCGATTGACTTCTATCAGCTCGTTCATTGCCCCGGTATCCAGCTTCTCGGTGCACACACTTCAGTTCGTCCCAATGGCGACAACATCCCCGGCTATTGGGTACCCCACAGCGACCACCGCACACTTCTCCGTCACATTGCAAAGGGCAACATCAATGTTAAGCCCCCCCGCAACGAGGAGTTCAGCCCCGCTGACTGCGGCAAGGTTTATACCGACCTTGCAAACAGCAAAAATCCCACTCTCGGCAACCTCTTTGACTGGACAAAAATTTATTGATTTTCAAAACGGTGACGGCTCTGCCGCCACCGTTTTTTTGTTGCATTTATTGACATTGTGCACCCTAAATGTTACAATATTTTCATGCGAGGTGATGGCATGACACGAACAATAAAAGCAAAGGAATTTTGCCTTTCGGATTTTGGTATACAAAAAGTTTTATACACGGGCAACGCCACCTTTGACTCTACTCGCGGCAAACAGCAAACCAACATTGGCTATCTGAAAAGAGGCAATTGCACTTTTTCATCCCCGTTTGCAACGGTTGAGTGCCATGCGGGTGACCTTATCTACATTCCCGAAGGAACACGCTATATCTCACAAAGCCAGGGGACGCCCGATGTTGAATATTACTGTTTTCACCTTACATTCCGCACGGACAAGGACGGCAAGCGATTTGACCAGAGTTTCGGCATGCAGAAAATTGAAGGCGACTTTTTAAAAGAAGCGGGTGAAGAAATTTTAGCCGCGTATTCCCTACTTGAAAAAGGTGATGACCTTTCAAGATTTATTGCGCTTGAAAAATTTTACCGTTTTTTTGCCAAAGTTTTGCCCACCCTCAAAGTAGCAACTGCGCCCGATTGCTCCCCTTGCGTGTTAAAAGCGCTTGACTACATAGAAAAACACTTCACAGAAGAATACTCCACCGCCGCACTTGCAAAAGAGTGCTTTGTGAGCGAATCAAGGCTTTACCACTTATTTAAAGAAGAAATGCATACAACTCCCGTGGCGTATAAAAACGAACTTCGAATTTTGCGCTCGATTGAATATATCAAATCGGGGTACAGCACCGTTGAAGAAATAAGCGAAGAACTCGGCTTTCGCTCGGCGGCATACTTTCGCCGTGTCTTTAAGGATATAACGGGTATGACCCCGACAGAATATCGCAAAAAATATGCAAAACTATAGGTGACTCATGAAAGAAAAAATCTCAGCGCTTATAAGCGCAACCACTAAAAAAAGCAAACTCCCTCTCCGCATTCTCCTTGCCGCCATCGGCGTTTTTGTAATGGGATTCGGCATGTCCGTGCTTGAAAAACTGAATTTTGGCACCGACCCGTACACTTGCATGAACAACGGCATATCACTCGTGAGCGGCGGCGCTATCTCTCTTGGGACAGCGGGACTTTTGGTGTCGCTCTTAATGCTTGTTTTTGTAATATTTTTTGATATTTCCGGCCTTGGTCTTGGCACCGTTTTTAACATGGTTGGCTTTGGATACTCCATTGACCTATTCCGATTCATCTGGGCAAAGGTTGGCTTTGTCGGCATTGACGGCCCGCTTCGCTATGCGGCACTTTGCGCAATGCTTATAATTTTCATTTTAGCAGTTTCGCTCTATCTTGCCGCCGACCTTGGCAGCGCTCCATACGATGCGCTCCCCGTTATAATCTCACAAAAAAGCAAAATCCCCTTTGTTGCGGTGCGCATGGCTTGGGACATTTCTGCGGTTG
>JAZQWE010000003.1:0-1957 GCA_045632225.1 Eubacteriales bacterium
CTTCTTACCCCCGATGAAATGGAAGCGGAGGGGGCAGCGGATTATCTTTACGGTATAGCCGCAAAGGTTTACAAACTTTATCAGCAAAAGCTTTTCGATGCAAACGCGCTCGATTTTGACGATATTATCATGCTTACTGTAAAGCTTTTTGAGCAAAACCCGGACATTCTCGAATATTATCAGTCAAAATTCAAATATGTGTGTGTGGATGAGTATCAGGACACAAACCTTGCTCAGTTCAGACTTACCGAACTTATTTCCGGAAGATATAAAAACATTATGGTAGTTGGTGATGATGACCAGAGTATTTATAAGTTCCGCGGTGCAACAATCGAAAACATTCTTAACTTTGACCGAACATATCCAAATGCTAAAGTAATCAAACTTGAGCAAAACTATCGTTCAACAAAAAAAATTCTCGATGCGGCAAACGCTGTTATCAGCAACAACTTCGGCAGAAAAGGTAAAACCCTTTGGACAGCTGGCGATGAAGGCTCAAAGATTGCCGTTACTGTTGCAAACAACCAAAATGACGAAGCAAGATTGATTGTCAGCAAAGTTATGGACCTTGTAAGCAAAGGCAGAAAATACAGCGATTGCGCAGTACTTTACCGCATGAATGCGCAATCCCAAGCTCTTGAAAGTGCTTTTGCAAAAAGCGCTTTACCGTACCGTGTACTCGGCGGACTCCGCTTCTTTGACCGCAAAGAAATCAAGGACATCCTTGCATACCTCTTCCTTGCGGCCAATCACTCCGACGATTTGCGTCTAACCCGCATAGTAAACGAACCGAAAAGAAAAATCGGCTCAACCACAATGGAAACCGTTGCTGAAATTGCAAAAGAACTCGGCACTTCTTACTTTGAAGTGATGAAAAACAGCGCTTCGTATGTAGCGCTTTCAAAATCGGCTTCTAAACTTGTTGAATTTTGCAATATTATTGAAACTTTAACTTCGCTTTCAAGTGAACTCCCGCTTCACCATTTTGTCGAGCGTGTTATCACATCAACCGGATACAAACAAATGCTGCTTGATGAAGGGGAAGAGTCAGCAGATAGACTTGAAAACCTCGAGGAACTTGTTTCAATGGCGGCGGATTTTGCTGAACGCGCAGAAGAACCAACCCTTGTAAGTTTTCTTGAAGAGATCTCGCTTGTTGCCGATGTTGATAAATACGACGAAAATGCCGATGCGGTTGTAATGATGACCATGCACTCTGCAAAAGGTCTTGAGTTCCCTGTAGTTTTTGTACCGGGTATGGAAGAGGGCGTTTTCCCGGGGCTTCAATCGGTTACAAATCCGTCTGATATGGAAGAAGAACGCCGCCTTGCCTATGTAGCGATTACAAGAGCGCGAGAAGAACTGTATCTTTACAGAGCGCGCGAAAGAATGACCTACGGTCGCACGCAATATAATCCGGAATCGCAGTTTATAAAAGAAATTCCCGAAGAACTCCGACAGACTTTCGGGGAATATACCCATAAAACAAAGCAAAAAGAAACAAGCGCTGTGCCACAAAACTCTTATGCCACAAAGTTTGGCGGATTTAAACAACCTACAGAAAGCGCTCAAAAGGTGCTTTTGAGTTCTGGCGATCAAGTAAGCCATCCCATGTTTGGCAAGGGACTCATACTCTCTGCAACTAAAATGGGGGCAGACACACTTTACGAAGTTGCTTTTGATACAGTTGGAACAAAAAAACTTATGGCAACATTTGCAAAACTCACTAAAATATAAAGGACAAAATTATGAAGTCAAAATCCGCTTTTGTTTGTACAGAATGTGAATACAAAAGTTTAAAATGGCTTGGCAAATGCCCCTCCTGCGGAACATGGAATTCTCTTGAAGAGGTTTTGCAAGAGGAAGTTACATCTCTTCAAAAACGCAGCGTAACACGCCGCAATCCCCCCATTTTGCTTGACGAGTATGACATGCCCGAATACATGCGTTATGAAAC
>JAZQWE010000004.1:0-3532 GCA_045632225.1 Eubacteriales bacterium
CGCTTCGCGTGCCACCTTCTCCCACTGGAGAAGGCTATATTTATGAAATTTGACAATTCTAAACTTTTATGCGCACTTTGTCATTAGTTTAAAGAAAATGCACACCTTTCGGTGTGCATTTTTTATTGATTCTCTGCAAGATACTCGGTGTATTCCTCAAGACACATGCCAAGGCGGTGCATTTCACTTGCATGATAGCGACCTACAAAGCGGTAGTGCCAAGGCTCAAAACTGTAGCCGGTTATATCATCCTTGCCCTCCGGGAAACGGAGAACAAATCCGAATTTATAGCAGTTATTGATAAGCCAGGTATATACTTCTTGCTTTGCGAATTTCTGTGATGCGCTGCCAAGATTGTGCATATCTACACAAAGGCCGGTCTGGTGCTCACTTGTACCGGGGCGCGCAGAATATGTATCAACTTCTTTTTGCGCCTCTTCAAGTGTCCAACTCGGGTGGGATGCCATTTCGTTATTCGTATAAACGCCGTAGAGATACTTTTGCTTATCATACGAGCGGTAACCGCTTGTCACAGAAACATCGTTATAACCTGCAGCGCGCATTTCAATATAGAGTGCCTGAAGCGCTTTTTCTGCAGTTTCAACCATGGTTTCGCTTCTGCCGTCCTGCCTTACATTGGTAATCGGCACAAGGTTTTCGGGTTTGTAATTTCCGTCAATGGGATTTTGGCGGTTAACCAAAATCAAAAACGCGTCGGTGTCCTCGGGGTTCATATACTCCTCAAAGGAAGAAAGGTCGGCAACAAAATTATATGTGGGCGCAACCTTTACAGCGGCATCGGGCTGTGTAACGGGAGTATCAATGCTGCCCGTAAAGACAACCTCCTCATAATTTGGATCTGCCTTGGTGCTTGAGTTGTATTCGCCGCGCAAAACGGTGAGTTTATCATCCTCAAACTTTACATCAATCCCCGCCATGTTCTCTTTAACAAAGTCAAGCGGTACCAAAAGCCCGTGGGAAGAAAGGACAGCAGGAGTGAGCATGTCATGTGTGCGGTCATTAACGGTTGCGGTTCTGTCGCCGTTTGCAATCGCCACGCGCTGGTCGGAGTTTCGTGCATGGAACACCTTTTCCTCTGCAGTGCCGGTAACGGTCATTTCACAAATCTTTGCAATGTCATCAAAACTAACCATCAAAAGTCCGTTTTGTGAGTATGCCATATCGGGGGAAAGTTTGTATGTATTGTCTGCACCAAAAGTATATGTAACTGTGGGGCGTTTTTCATCGGTGCCGAAGAAATCAATCGCAAAAAGTGTAACGCACAACGCCGCAAGCACAAAAAATACAATAAAGAATACCGAAAGGGCGCTTGGCGCTTCCCTTTTCTTATTTACCATTTTTGAATTGTTCATGTCTACCTCTTTATTTTGTTTCTATCACAAAAAAGAAAGGCGAGGTGGGAGAGTTTACAATATTAACCTTTGTAATGCAATACTGAAAACGGCTGATGGTTGAGAAATATTCCTCAAGCATTTCCCCCTCAAGCTTGCCCTCTTCGTGGCCGGGGTAAACAGCAACCAAAAGTATCGCATCCTTATCCATAAGGCTCATTGCGCCCTTAACCGCCGCAAGTGTGCTTTCGCGCATGGTTGTAACCTCATGATGACCGTGACCTGGGAGATAACCGAGGTTAAACATGCCCGCCTTGAACTTTTCGCTGATGTGGTCAAGCACATTTGCATGGCTGTCATGAATAAGCGTGTAGTTTGAAAATCCGCATCCCTCAAGACGCCCTCTTGTGGACTCAACGGCATCTGCCTGAATATCAAAGGCATACACCCTGCCACTTTCGCCGACCGTGCGGCAAAGGAACTCGGTATCGTTACCGTTTCCCATTGTAAAATCCACGGCGACATCGCCCTCACCAAGGTGAGCGCGGATGAACGCTTTATGCATATCAAGTAAATCTATCATTTTTACCTCAAAGGTGTAAAAAAGGTCGGGGCACGCCCGCCTTTTTTACGGATTTTATTTTTCGATTTTGAAAGTTGTACCGTCTTTGGTATCAACAAGCACAACGCCTTTTTCAAGGAGTTCTGCGCGGATTGCATCGGCTCTTGCATAGTCCTTTGCCTTCTTTGCCTCTGCGCGCTCTACGATTTTAGCCTCGATTTCCTTTACAAATGGGTCATCGGAAGCATTTTCGTTTGCCACGCTCTCTGCATCAATCTGTGCCTTTGCAGTCTTTACAATATCAAGACCGAGAACATAGTCAAAGTCTTCGATAAGTGCAAGTTTAGTTGCGGGAGTGGTGTCTGCCTTGAGTACATCGTAAACAGCGGTAACGCTTAAAGATGTGTTAAGGTCATTGTCAAGTGCCGCGGTAAAGCCGGCTTTGAGAGTGTCAAACGCCGCCTTATCAACATCGCCGCCATCTGCCTTGAGAAGCTGTGCAACGCGTGCAATAATTTTGTTGTATGCAACTGCCGCATTGTCAAGGTTTTCATAGGAGAAAACAAGGGACTTGCGGTAGTGGGACTGCAAGCAGAACAGACGGTATACAAGGGGGTTGTAACCCTTGCTTTCAAGCAAGGAAACGGTCAAAAACTCGCCGCTTGACTTTGACATCTTGCCCGAATTTGTATTGAGGTGGTGAACATGGAACCAATAATTGCACCATTTGTGGCCAAGATATGCCTCACTCTGCGCAATTTCGTTGGTGTGGTGGGGGAATGCATTATCAATACCGCCGCAATGGATGTCAAGGTCCTCACCAAGGTGCTTCATGCTGATGCAGGAACATTCAATGTGCCAACCTGGGTAACCAATGCCCCAAGGGCTGTCCCACTTGAGTTCCTGATCGTCAAACTTTGACTTTGTAAACCAAAGCACAAAGTCTGCCTTGTTGCGCTTGTTTTCGTCACCTTCAACGCCCTCGCGCACGCCAACTTCAAGGTCTTCTTCCTTGAAATCGTTGAAAACATAGTACTGGCTGAGTTTAGAAGTATCAAAATAGATATTTCCACCCGCCTCATAAGCAAAGCCCTTTTCTAAAAGCCCCTCAATTACCTTGATAAACTCATCAATGCAAGAGGTTGCAGGCTCAACAACATCGGGAGTTTTGATATTGAGTTTTGCGCAATCAGCAAAAAATGCATCGGTATAATACTTTGCAATTTCCATTACAGTCTTTTTCTCGCGGCGCGCGCCTTTAAGCATCTTATCCTCGCCGGTGTCTGCATCGCTTGAAAGATGTCCAACATCGGTGATGTTCATAACGCGCTTAACATCGTATCCCACATAGCGAAGATACTTTTCAAGCACATCTTCCATTATGTAACTGCGCAAATTACCAATATGCGCATAGTGGTAAACGGTGGGGCCGCAGGTATACATTTTTACTTTGCCCTCGCGGTTGGGCACAAATTCATCTCTTTGTCTTGTTAATGTGTTATAAATAAGCATATTCTATCTCCAAAGTTTAGTTTTCTTTTTCTTCAAGTTTCTTTTCAAGCTCGTAAATGCGGCGTTCAACGCGGCAAATTTCCTGTGCCACGGGGTCGGGAATGTG
>JAZQWE010000005.1:0-6262 GCA_045632225.1 Eubacteriales bacterium
TGACTTTTATCTTTCGTTACTGTAGAATGATGTGCAGAGGTGAAGCGATATGACCGATAAAAAAACATTTGGTTTGTTCATAAAAACCAAACGAGCCGAGAAAAATTATTCACAAAAGGACTTGGCAGAAATGCTGTTTGTTACTGAGAGCGCGGTTAGCAAATGGGAGCGAGGTGTGTCATATCCGGATATTACTTTGATTTCCGACATTTGCCGTGTCCTTGATATAAGCGAACACGAATTGATTACCGCATCAACAGATACGGATACAAGAAAGTTGAAACATGAAGCCCGTAAATTCCGTGTGATTCGTGATGCATGGTTTTGGATTCCCACTATCTCATATGGCGTTGCACTCTTGAGCTGCTTTATTTGCAATCTTGCGGTCAATCACACACTATCATGGTTTTTTATCGTTTTGGCTGCACTCCTTTGTGCCTATGCATTTATTCCTACATTTACCTTTTTCTTTGAACGAAAAAAATTACTTGCTTTTGCTGTGACGAGCTATCTTTCCATTTGCCTGCTCCTATTTACTTGTGCGGTGTATACTGCCGGGTTATATTGGTTTCCCGTGGCCTGTATCGGCGTGCTGATGGGATACATATTGGTTTTTGGAACGGTTTTGCTATCCAAAACAAAGTTGTCGCACTTTAAATTTGTTATAGCCTTTACAGCTGTTTTGGTGCTGACAGTATTGCTCCTTTTGTATATTTATAGTTGGCAGCACTTTATGCTTGAATCGGCAATCCTCATAACGATTTATGCGTATATTCCAGTGATATTTTGCGCCGTGATTTGTATGTTTTCTTTTGATGGGTTCCTTAAGGCGGGAATTTGCACGGTTGTGGTATCTTGCATGTATTACTGCATGGGACATGTCACAAATGTGTTGTTTGGCTTGAATGAAAACCATTATGAAGTGGATTTTCACAATTGGGGGCGTTGCGTTACGGGAAATGTTCACCTGGTTGTTATAACAGCAATGCTGTTTATTAGCGTCGTCTTGTTTGCAATCGGTTTATTTAGAGTTCAAAAAAATACGAAACGATAAATTCCAATTTGTGATACCATTTGCTTAATCATCTTCGCCGTCTGTACGCTTTTTAAAAGGAGAAAATAATGACAAAAAAATTATTTATTCAAGCGATTTTAAAATTTTTGCTTGGAATGGCTTTGGTGGCGCTTTTGATATTTTTGCCGGCGGGGACAGTGTTATTTGTAAACGGTTGGCTGTTTATGGGAGTTTTATTTATTCCGATGTTTTTGGGTGGGATTGTGTTAATGGTTAAAAATCCCACATTGCTTAAAAAACGATTGAATGCAAAAGAAAAAGTTCGCGAGCAAAGCGAGGTTGTTAAACTCAGCGCTATCATGTTTGTTTTAGGTTTTATTTTAGCAGGGCTCAACTACCGTTTAGGTTGGCATTCATTACATAAAAGTATAACTTTTGTTGCATGTGCCGTACTCCTTTTAGCTTATTTGATGTATGCAGAAGTTTTAAGAGAAAACGCTTATCTTTCAAGAACAATTGAGGTGCAAGAAGATCAGAGGGTAATAGACAGCGGGCTTTACGCTGTTGTAAGACATCCGATGTACAGCGCAACATTGCTTTTGTTTTTGAGTATGCCACTTGTACTCGGTTCGCTAATCTCGTACGCAACATTTGTTTTTTATCCGTTTATTATCGTAAAAAGAATTAAAAGTGAAGAAGAATTTCTTGAAAAGGAACTTCACGGATATATAGAATATAAAGCTAAAGTGAAATACCGTTTGATTCCGTTTGTTTGGTAACCAAAAAGGCTGCCGTAAGGCCTCCTTTTTTTAGGTTACATCATCAATAGCGAGAGGTGCTTCGACATCCTCGTCTTTTTCTTCTTCGTAAGGGTCTATCATAATTTCCTTTATCTTAAACCATGCCGCATAGGTGGCCATAAATGCCGCATTTGAAATTGTGAGAACGAGTGGGAGCACAATTCCAAGCGGTTGAACAAAAAAGAAAACCATTAGATTTAAAATTGCAAGCACTATAATTCCGAGTGTTGCCATGATATTGCGCTTAAAACCTACAATTGAAAAAATCAAAGCGTTTTTCAAGATCTTTAAAATTGAGAGATCAAAGGTGACAAGCAAAATGTACATGTAAAAGCGCATGAAAAAGAAAAGAATAAGCATTGCAAGCGAAATATAGAACATAATGCCCGCAAAGAAAGTTCCGTCAATTCTTGCAAAATAGAATCCGATATTAAATATAAGCAATGCGCTTGCAATTAAATCGATTATTCCAATGACAATGCCTTGTCTGAAATTGCGCTTTACCGCATACCAAAAGTCGGACCACATAAATACGCCTTCGCCCTTGCAAAGGTTTCGTAAGATGTATGAGCAACCTACATTGGTAAGTCCCCATGTAAACAAAATTAAAAGGGATAGTGCGTAAAATATATAGGAAACAGTCGTGTTAACCGTAAGGTTAGACGGTACTGCAAAAACAGCGTTAAGCGAATCGGTTACGGGTGACGGAGCAAGCTTTGAAAGCGCATCTGCGATGGGGAAGAGTGCGTTTGTTTGAAGCGAACTCTTTATCGCGCCGTATCCCGCATAAGCAAATCCGAGAAAGAAAAGCGGGAAACAGCCGAGCACCATAAAAATGTTTACGCTGATTAGGCGGCTGAATTTACGCTTGTATTGCTTGAAAAAACCGATAAGATTTGGAGGGCCGTCATCTTCGTATTTGCTGACACCTTTTCCGTCTTTATTAAAGTCGAATAATTTAAACTTCTTTTCGTTCATAAATGTCCTCCAAGGATGTTACAAAAAACATCTGAACAAATTTAATAATAGAATTGCGCCCAAAGCGATTAAAAAGCGAAGCAATTGCGCATAAAGTGCTTTAGAGCGGATAATTTTTCGCGGTATACCGCAAAGCGCCTTGAAATCATCTGAAAAGAAAGCGGTTTTAACGGTGAAATGAAGCATAACGGCGGCGCAAAGTGCCGATATGAGCGAAAATAAAACAATTGCCGCTTGTGGATTTTCTAAAATTACCGTTTGGTTTTTTATTGCAAAAGTGAAATAAGAAACCGAAAAACCGAGCGAAAAACCGCGAAAAATCAGTAAAAATGAAACTATAATTCCAAAAAGCATAGTAAATCCCGCTGTGAAAATTATAACCAGCTGGGAAATATTAGATGCGCTTATATCTAAAAGCAAGTTCGCTCGCTCAAATAAATTTTTGCATTTTGAAAAATCAATATCAAAATATGCATTTATTCTTGCGTTAATAGTGGGGCTGCTTTCAGCATCCAATGCGTGAAACATAAAACAGCCTACGGCAAATGCAAGTGTATATATAAAAGCGTATACTAATAAAAGTTTCGCATACAAAAAACGAGCCGAAAGCAATTTTACAGAGGATTTTTGCGAAATTGAAAAATAACCTGTGTTTTTGGTCATAGCATTCTCCGTCAAATATTTTTATTAAAATATATGGCAGAGAAAAAAATGTTATTCTATTGCTTTGAAAGTTCGTCCGCACGCTTTAAACATGCATCCATCGCTTTTGCAATCATATTTTCAAAACCGTCGGAGTAGAATACATTCATTGCTTGCTCGGTTGTACCTTTTTTGGAGGTGACCATGCTAATAAGATCTTCAAGCGAGAGGTTGCTTTCTCTTGCAAGTGTAGCGCTTCCGATAACTGCATCGCACACCGCTTTGCGGATATCGTCACAACGAAGTCCTTGTGCTGCCGCGGCGTCACATATAGCTTTGATAAAGAGGAATACATAGGCCGGTGAAGATGATGTTGCCGGGATGATTTTATTCATCTCGGATTCATCAATACGGATGGTTGAGCCGCTTGCGGCGAAAATTTGCTCTACAAGCTCGAAATCGGCATCGCTTACATTCTTATTGCGGCAAAGTGCCGTAAGGCCTTTTCCAACAAGCAAAGGCGTATTAGGCATAGTGCGAACAACGGCGCATTTGCCCACTTTACTTTCGATATATTCAGTAGAAATACCGGCCGCAATGGAAATGATTATTTTACCGTCAAGATTTGCACCGCTTATCTCGGAGAGTATCGCTACGTAGTTTTGCGGTTTTACTGCGAGAAAAATTATATCCGCTTTCAAAGCATCATAAAGCGTAGAAGCTGTATTAAAACCGGTACCGAATTTATCATACTGTGCGGTGTTGGCGTCATAAAGTGTTATGTTGGATTTTTGTACAGGGAGAGGAGAGTTTTGGCTTGTGAGTCCTCCAATAATGGCAAACGCCATATTGCCCGTGCCGATAAAAGAAATGGTTTTGTTCATGGCATGTCCTTTATTAGTAAAATTCCCATATATTATACCACTTAATGGCCGTTAATGTAAAGTTTTTTTGACAATATTGTAATTTAAAAGATAATATGTTATAATGAAGCGCAATAATTTAACGGAGTTTTTATGAAACGAGAATTTATACACGAAATATTTTCAAAAATGCCAACGCTTGAAACGGAGCATCTTATACTCAGACCAATGCAAATGTTTGATGCATTTGATATGTATGAGTATTCGCGCATGCCTGAAACATCGAGATATTTAACATGGAGCCCACACAAAGATATTGAATATACAAAAAACTATCTCGCCTTTGTCATAAATAAGCGCAGAGCAGGGGAGTTTTACGATTGGGCTGTTGTTTTAAAGGGCGATGATAAAAAAATGATTGGCACTTGCGGCTTTTCGAGGATTGATTTTAGTAACGATGTCGGCGAAATCGGATATGTAATAAATCCCGAGTTCAGCGGCAAAGGATATGCAAGTGAGGCTGCTGAAAGAATAATTTCCTTTGGTTTTGATACCCTTAAATTCAACCGTATCGAGGCAAAATATATCGTTGGCAATGACGCAAGCCTTGCGGTAATGAAAAAATGCGGACTAAAATTTGAGGGAGTTGCCCGATCTTCTATGCTTATAAAGGGTAAATACTGTGATATTGGCACTTGCGCAACTGTAAAAGAGTAAAAAGAAGTCATTTGACTTCTTTTTTTTACGCGTTTGTAATATAAATTACCGAGGTGATTTTATGACAAAAAACAAAATATTGCATATACTGTTTTCTTTGGTATTTGCATTTGCTTTGGTGCTTCCGACTTTTTGTGCAAGTTTTGCCGGTACTCTTGATTGCAAAAGCGCAATTTTAATGGAGGCGTCAAGTGGAAAAATTCTTTATGAAAAAAACGCGGATGAGGCACGCCCGCCGGCCTCTGTTACAAAAATAATGACATTGCTTTTGATAATGGAAGCGGTGGACGAGGGGAAAATAAAATTAACGGATATGGTTACGGTCAGCGAAAACGCGGCATCCATGGGCGGCTCGCAAGTGTATTTGAAAGTGGGAGAAACAATGAGCGTTGAGGAAATGATAAAATGTGTGGTAATTGCTTCGGCAAACGATTGCGCGGTTGCACTTGCCGAATTTCTTTACGGTAGTGAAGATGGATTTGTGGCAAGGATGAATGAGCGTGCAAAAGAACTTGGCATGGTTAACACAAATTTTGAAAATACAAACGGGCTTGATGATACAGTTACAAACCATGTAATAAGTGCAAAAGATATTGCGATTATGTCGCGTGAACTTTTAAAGCATGAAACTGTTTTGAAATACAGTTCAACATGGATGGATACAATAAGAAACGGAAGTTTCGGTCTTACCAATACTAACAGATTGATTAGATTTTATTCAGGTGCAAATGGGCTTAAAACGGGTTCAACGGCCAAAGCGCAGTTTTGCATAAGCGCTACCGCCAAGCGCGATGGAATGCAGCTTATAGCGGTTATAATGGCGGCTCCCAACCGCGATATAAGGAATAATGCCGCAAAGACATTGCTTGATTTTGGATTTGCAAATTACGGCGTCTATAATTTACCAAGCGGTGAACTTGATGCAATTTTCGTAAAAGGAGGAAAGAGTGATTTTTGCGAACTTGAGCACTTTGGCATCAATCTGGTGTTGGAAAAAGAAAAGATCTCAAAAATTACAGTTAGAACAGAACTCCCCGAATTTATAAAATCTCCTGTAAAGCAAGGTGAAACGGTAGGAAGAATGGTATTTGAATATTGTGGCGAAGAAGTTGGAGCAACGGATATAGTGGCGGCTGAAAATGTAGAGGCAATTAGTTATTTTGGGCTGTTTTGCAGACTTTTGAACGGTCTTTGTTTAGGATAAATTCGGTGTAAAAAATATTTTAATTTTTTCCGTTGAAAAAACA
>JAZQWE010000006.1:0-3829 GCA_045632225.1 Eubacteriales bacterium
CGCGAATTTCGTATCTGCCGCTTTTGAGTTTGCCGCTTGTCTTTATTGGCAAAAATGTGTCTGTGCAAACGGTTCCGTTTTGCGCAATGCATTCGCACAAATCCTTAAACGGGCGCTTTAAAAGTCCGTTTTTGCCCGTGAGGGTGAAACTTTCGCAAAGTGCCGCCGCAATCGGGAGAATTATTCTTGCGGTTGTCCCGCACTCGTTTGCATCAAGTACAGCGTCGCATGGCATTTGCTCTGTGCCGTGTACTGTGGCGGTGTAATCGCCGTCCTTGCCGCCAACATCGATTTTTGCGCCCATCTTGCAAAGGACGCCAATACTTGCCGAAATGTCATCGGAGAGGGTGGTAAAATGCACTTTTGTTTCGCCCTTGGCAAGTGCGGCCGCAATCAGCGCGCGATGCACATCCGATTTTGATGAGATTGCGCGGATTGTGCCAGAAAGCATGCGCGGTTTAATAAGTACATCCATTATCTGCCTTCCTCAATGAAGTTTTTAACTTCTGTACGCTTCACTTTGTGTATAACCGTGTTGCCGATGTCAAGGGGTACAATCAAACTGATGTTCTCGCCGCTCGACTTTTTATCAGAGAGGGTAAGGGTGGCAAGCAAATCGGTATCGTAATCAGTTTTTGTAGGGAGGCCGCAAGAGGTGAGCGCGTCACAGATTTTTTCTGCCATGCCCGCCTTTGCCATGCCCATTTTTTCTGCGGCGCGTGCCACGGTTGCAAGTCCGATTGCAACGCCGTGACCGTGGGTGAGCGAAAATTCGCTTGCCGCTTCAACCGCGTGGCCAATGGTATGACCAAGGTTTAAAAGCATGCGCTGTCCTCGGTCGAATTCATCGCCCGAAACGATGTCGCGCTTGATTTCAACACAGCGCGCGATAAGCGCTTCCATGTCATTTTCTTTGTAGTTTTTAACCTTTTCAAAAAGGTTACTGTCGCAGATAACGCCGTATTTCAGCATTTCTGCAAGTCCGTCTTCTATGTTAATCTCTTTAAGTGTGCCGAGCGTATCGGTGTCGCAAAGCACCATGATTGGCTGGTGGAATGCGCCGCAAAGGTTTTTGCCGCGCGAAAGGTCAACAGCGGTCTTGCCGCCAACTGAAGAGTCAACAGCCGCAAGGAGGGTTGTGGGCACTTGCACATAGGAAATTCCGCGAAGGAAAATTGATGCGGCAAAACCCGCCATATCGCCGACAACGCCGCCGCCAAGGGCGATTATAATATCGCTTCTTGTAAAGTGCTCTGCCGCCATTTGCTCAAGCAAGTTTTCAATGGTGGAAAGGCGCTTGCGCTCCTCGCCGTTTTCAAAAACGAAAGCGGAGGTGTCAATGCCGGCGGCTTTGAGTGATGCGGTAAGCTTTTCACCGTAGAGCGGGAAAACGATGTCATCGGAAACAATCATTGCTCTTGAACGCGGGAAAAGCGCGGAGATTTTTTCGCCCGCGCCTTGGAGCAACCCTTGCCCGATATGAACTTCATACGATGTGCTTGTGTTTACCTTGATGATTTGCATTTTGCAAAATCCTTTCAGAGATTTTCGGATTTTATCTTTCGCTCGTTGCCGCTTGCAAGCAGAGTGTGCATTTGCTCGCGGTCATTTCGGTCGAGTGCGTCCTTGAACTTTTCAAGGTTTGAAATGAGTTCGCCGACACACAGCGAAAGGTTTTCGCGGTTTTCAAAGAAAAGCTCCGTCCACATATCGGCGTTTAGCCTTGCAACGCGGGTCATGTCTTTGAACGAGCCCGCAGAAAAACCCTTGTGCTCGGTTGCGTATTCGCCATGCACATACGCGCTTGACACCACATGGGCAAGCTGGGATGTAAAGGCGATTACTTTATCGTGATGGTCGGCGGTGGAAATTGTGATTTTGCCAAAGCCGATGTTTGAGAAAAATTCGGAAAGTGTTTGTACCGCCTCACGGTTTTTGCACATATCGGGGCAAAGAATCATTGATGCACCGTCAAAAAGCGAGGCAAACGAGTGGTCAAAGCCGCTTCGCTCAACGCCCGCCATGGGGTGACCGCCCACAAAGTGGATATTTGCGCCCGAAAGTTTTCCAAAAAGGCCGTCAAACACTTCGTTTTTTACGCCGCAAGTGTCAACTACAATGGCACCTTTTTTGAAAAGTGTGAGATTGTCCGTGATAAATTTTACTGCCGCGGTAGGGTACAGCGCAACAATTACAATGTCTGCCTCTTTTATGTTGTCGCTGTTTCCCGCTTTATGTATGGCACCCGAGGAAAGTGCATTTTCAAGTGACTTTTCGTTTGTGTCGGTGCCGATTACCGTGTGGGGGGTTCTTGTACTTATCGCTTTGGCAAGTGAGCCGCCGATAAGTCCAAGCCCCGATATAAATATGGTCATATTTTATTCAAACATGTATCTGTAAGGTCTTACAGCCTCAACAGCCTTCATCACATCTGCAAACGCATCGGGTGTGAGGGACTGCTTACCGTCGCAAAGAGCCTTTTCGGGGTTGTTGTGAACTTCAATGATAAGGCCGTCTGCACCTGCCGCCGCTGCCGCAATGGACATGGGCTTTACAAGCTTTGCAACGCCGGTTGCGTGGCTCGGGTCAATAACTACGGGGAGGTGTGAACGCTCCTTGAGTACGGGGATTGCGCAAAGGTCAAGGGTGTTTCTTGTGGTTGCGGTTTCAAAGGTACGGATACCTCTTTCGCAGAGGATTACATTTTCGTTGCCGCCTGCCATGATGTATTCTGCGCTCATGAGAAGTTCTTCAATGGTGCTTGCAAGACCTCTCTTGAGGAGGATGGGCTTTGACTGTTTACCGAGCACCTTGAGGAGCTCAAAGTTCTGCATGTTACGCGCGCCAACCTGAATGATGTCTACATTTTCGAAAAGGGGAAGCTGGGAGGCATCCATAATTTCTGTTACAATCGGAAGTCCCGTGTTTGCCTTTGCCTTTTCAAGAAGCTCGATGCCCTCGCCGCGCATACCCTGGAACGCGTAGGGGGAGGTACGGGGCTTGAATGCACCGCCGCGAAGCATTACAGCGCCGCTTGCCTTAACAGATGCGGCAATCTCGGTAATCTGTTCTTCGCTTTCAACAGAGCAGGGACCTGCGATTACTGCAAAGTTGCCGCCGCCGATTTTAATGCCGTTTACATCAATGACGGTGTCCTTGGGGTGGAACTTTCTGTTAGCGTTTTTATAGGGCTCGGAAACGCGCTTTACATTTTCAACGATTTCAAGTGCGCCGAGAAGGTCAATGTCAATTTTGGATGTGTCGCCGACAAGGCCGAGAATGGTGGAGTTTACACCTTCGGATTTGTGAATGTCAAGTCCTCTTTCTCTTATCCAGCTTTCGAGTTGTGAGAGTTGAGCTTTGTCAGCATTTTGTTTGAGAATTACGATCATGGTTTTTTCTCCTAATATATTATATAATAAATTTTTAAAAATTAAAAGGGCTTACAGCGTTTTGCTGTAAGCCCTGTGTTTATAAAATAAAATTTTATGCACAAACAGATTTACAAACAGCAAAACAAGCCTTATCTACATAATAGATAAAGCTAAAATAAAGGTATGCAAATGTGCTGTTTGTAGAGATGTTATGCACGGCTTTTAAAACCTTTCGTTTTATTTTTTTCAAGTATAGCACCGTGAGGGTGTAAAGTCAATACTTTTTTGAATTTTTATTCAAAAAAACGAAAATTGTGAATAATATGCAAAAGAGAAATAAAAAAGACGACCGATTGGTCGTCTTTTTTATGTTTAAGTTGGTTTAAATTACTTAATTTCAACCTTTGCGCCAGCTGCTTCGAGGTCAGCCTTGAGCTTTTCAGCTTCGTCCTTGG
>JAZQWE010000007.1:0-6310 GCA_045632225.1 Eubacteriales bacterium
CACCCGCTATGCGGGTGGATTATTGTTGTTTATGCTGGAATCATTTTTAACAGTTTAATGACATCAAGCAAATTCAGTTGTCCATCCCCGTTCATAAAAAACGAGAGATTTGCGACTCCTTTTTTAATAATGCAATGAAAAAACCGCACAACAATTTG
Organism: Eubacteriales bacterium; assembly: GCA_045632225.1. Classification (GTDB taxonomy): domain Bacteria; phylum Bacillota; class Clostridia; order Oscillospirales; family CAG-272; genus UMGS902. The sequence continues at coordinate 159 of JAZQWE010000007.1, forward strand.
TTGTGCGGTTAAAAAATCTTATTTTACAAGCGTTGCGGTGCTTGTATTGCCGTCCCAGATGATGTTGTCATTTGAAACGCCGAGCGCATTGGCAATTGCGCGTACGGGGAGGTACGTGCGATTGTTTTCGATAATTGCGGGGGAGTCAAGCGCAACGGTTTGGCCATTCACGGTCATTTCTTTTGCATCAATAGTGATAACAACGGTAACGCTTGAATTTGTGAGAGTTGCGGTGCGGGTTGCGCCGTCCCATTTGATGCCGTCGTTGTCAACGCCAAATGCATTTGCCAGGAAACGGACGGGGAGCATTGTACGGTTGTTGCGATTGATTGCAGGTGCATCAAGCACTTGGACTTTGCCGTTGATATATGCGTTTTTAGCGCCGATTGTGAGTTCCACAACGGTGTCTTTGCCTAAAAACTTGTTAAAGATTTCGCTGTATCCGTCTTTGTATGTGATAACCGTGCCCTCGCCGCTGATTGCAAACTGTTTTTGCGCCTCTTCGGAGAGGATAGCGATTGCGCCCTTTTCAACTATGAGAGTGTAGTGTTTGCCGTCTTTTGCAAGGGTCTTGAGGGAAACGGTGTCGGCAACTGTGAGCGTTGCGCCATTGGTTACCTTTAATGTGTTTGCGCCCTCGCCGCGAACGAGAACAATGTTTTCAAAGTTAACATCGCTTGAAATTGTGAGAACCGCGTTGTCTGACAAACGGAAATCGCAGGCAGCGTTGTTTCTGTAATCCACTCCGCCATGAACGGAGGTGAAAGTAACGGGTTTTACAAGAATGGGCATTGCATATTCGCCGCCGACGGTAGATTTTCCGCTCACTACAACGGTGCCGCCCATAACCATGCGCTTGAATACGCCATCACTATATGATTTAACCGCCTTGTCAGCGCTTGTTCCGTCATTTGCATTGTTGCCGTTTGTATAGTCAACAAAACATGTGAGCAATTCTCTCTTGGGAATTTCTTCTTTTACGGTTTCGGTGGCTGTGCCGAGGACTTTTGCCTTATCGCCGATTACAATATCACCCTCGCCGCTGACAGAGGAGAAGATACCGCCGTTTATCACAGCTTTACCGCCTTTTGCAACAACAACATTCATGAAATGTTCTTTGTTGGATATTGCGATTACATTTTCGTTAACGGTGAATGTTGCGCCGCTTGCAACAACGATTGTGCATTGTGCATTTTCCTGGAAGAGTATTACATCGTCAAGAGTAAGGTCGCTTGCAACGGTGAAAGTTGAGCCGGGTTGAAGTTTGATAACACCGCTTGCAGGGTTGCTCGCGGGTTCGGTGTTCTTGTAGTCCTTGCCGCCAAAGTTTGCTGTGATAGTGATTTTGCCTTTAGCGTTGAGTGTATAACTTGAACCCACATACATCTTGCCGGAAATTACAAGAGTACCGCCTTTTTTAAGAACGCTGATGGCACCGTTGCCGTCAACATTGCCAAGGCTTTGCTTGGGAGTCGCATCGGAAAGACCGTCATTTGCATTTTTACCTGAGTTGTACGAGATGTATGCATAAGCGCCGCTTGATTCGATAAGTGTCTGCTTGCTAACGGTAACGCCGTCGGCAATTTTAATATCACCTTCGCCGCTGACAGATGAGTATGTGCCGCCGTTAATTACGGCTTTTGCACCGCTTTCAACCACGATGTTAAAGTTGTAGGTGCTCTTTGTCATTGTAACAACTTTGTCGGTGATGGTGAGAGTTGCGCCGTTTGTAACAACGATGGTGTCTTTTGAGGCCTCGGAGAAGAGGATAATGTCATCAATTACAAGGTCGCTTTTAACTGTAAGTGTGCAACCGGGTTTGATTTTGATAACGCCGCTTGTGGGATTTGTCGCGGGGGAGGGGTTTTTATAGTCGGTACCGCCGTAGTTTGCTGTAATTGTGATTTCGCCGTTTGCATCAAGTGTGTAGTTGTCACCAAAGTACATTTTTTCGCTGACAACCAAAGTACCGCCGTTTTTAACAAGGCTTACCGCGCCCTTTCCGTTTACGGGGCCAATGCTTTTTTTAGCGGTTGTGGACGAAAGGCCGTCATTTGCATCGTTGCCCTTGTTGTATGATACATAGCCAACGCTTTCTTTGGCAAAGGCGCAAAGGGAAAGCGAGGAAACTATCACAAGTGCCGCGAGAAATATATAAAGAAACTTTTTCATCGTTATTCTCCTAACATCTTATTGAATATTGAAACAACATCGCCAAGTCCGATTGAGCCGTTTGCATCAACATCATAGTAGCCGCTGTAGTCATCCGAACCGCTCACTTTTTTAAGCACGGTGAGTGCATCGGCAAGTGTTACTGTGCCGTCACGGTTGACATCAAAGCGGTATTTGTTGGAGGGCATCTTTTGCGGAGTGCTTGTGGGGCCGTGAACGGTAAGAATATCGGGACCGCCATCGGGATTTTCTACAAATTCCATAAGCGCGATACAAGTGTCACGGGTTTTGCCGCCGTTGTCGGGTACTCTGTGGCGGTGGTGAATCATGTAAAGTTCCTCGCCGTCGGGAGAGGGAACGATAAGTGCATCACCCGGGCCGTCAATAATGTAGTTCCAATTAAGGATAGGATTGTATTCGTATTTTTCGTAGGGACCAAGGGGGTTTTTGGAAACTGCAACAGCTTCACCGTAGTGGCGGGAGTAAGAACCGGTTGCATAAATGAGGTAGTAATATCCGTCATGCTTCCAAACAAAGCCACCCTCGCAAAGGCGGAGTGCGCCGTCATTATCCCATTCGCGGTCGGAAACAACAACTCTTGTTGCGGTTTCGGGCTTTGCGGTAACAACACCGTCTTTGATGATTACTTCTTCAAACCAGATTGTACCGCCCTCGTCATAGCGTGAGAAGGACATGTATGTTTTGCCGTCATAGCCAACAAAGGGATGTCCGTCAATTTCGTTTACATCGGGATTGATTGGTACAAGCGGGCCGTCATGTACAAACGGGCCAAAAGGAGAGTCGGAGTGAGCGTAATAAATTCTTCTTGTGTCATTAAGGCCGTTTTGTTCAGCCGCAAAGAAGAGGTAGAAAAGTCCGTCACTTTCGTTGAAGAATACATTAGGGCTCCAGGGGGTGTTGCTGTTTACATTGCTGTATGCAATGGGGTCCCATGTGAAAATGTAGTTTCTCTTTGTAAAGTGAACAAGGTCGGGAGAGGTGTAAAGGCGAAAGTAATTAAATCCGCTGTTTTCGTATACATAGAGGTAGTATGTGCCCTCGTAGAAAAGCACATCGGGGTCAGCGCCCGAGTTTACGGGGTTGATGAAATACTCGTCGGGAATTTCAACGGTGCTTTCGCCGACAGAGAGGTTTTGCACCTGACCGCCCTCAAGCCAAAAGCCGAATTTGCCGTCGAGATTGTCAAGATAAAACTCAAATTTAGGGAGCTGTGCTTCTCCGCGGAAGAAGTTGTCATAGAAGATGGAGGCAATTGAGTCATGCACATCTACGGTGACATCGCAAAATCCCTCGCGGATGATGAATGCCTTTTTGTTAAGGATTGAGAAAACGCCGTCTTTGATTTGGTAAAGGGTGAGTTCCTGTTCCTTTTCGTCAAACTCAAGGGTATAGCCGTTTTTGTCATCCTTCATGCCAAAGTATACGCGGGAGATGTTCTTGTTTGCAAGCGCAAAATCAATGCGGTATTCGCTACCTAGTGCTTTTTCAGAGAGCATTGCGCCGTTTCCGCTTACAACATCACCGTTTACGGTAACACCGCTCGATTTGAAAGAGGTGCCGCCAACACCCTTTGTTTCGTTCATCTTCGGGAGGGTGTCATCCTCGATAACAGAAACTTTAAAGTTGTCAAAGCGCCCTGCATCTGCATAGTATTGGCGGATACCTACAGTTGATGTAAATGTATCGTAAATATCGTTTTCGTGGTCACCCGGCTCATAGCGAAACTCTTGAATAAGTTTGCCGTCGAGAGTTGTGGTACGGAAAATCATTGCATCCTTATAAACCTTTACCGAAAGGTGAAAAGCGTCAACGGTAATGTTGTTTGTAGAGGGGGCAAAATTGCCGCCCCAACCCGTTTCGCTGAAATATGCAATATAAACTTTTTGTCCGTTTGCATTTGTGGTTGCGGTATATCCTGAGAAATATGACGGATCTTTTGAAAGTTTGTCGCTTGTCGCGCCGACAAGCAAGCCGCCCATATTGTTGCAATCAAAATAGTCAACTTCTACAATGTAGTCCATGCCCATGTATTCTTTGGGCAAGGTGTAGGCAACATACGCAGAGGAACCGCTGCCAACCGCTTTTAGGGCACCGTTAACTACCTGCATTGTGCCTTTCATGGTAAAGTCGGAAAGGTCATCGTTTGAAAAATCGTTTTCATAAATAACGGTTTCTTTTGCGAAAACCGTCATCGTCAAACAAAGCAAAACAAGCAGCAAAGTTAAAAGTTTTTTCATGGTTAATCTCCTTTTATGTTTTTGCATGATTATTTTAGCAAAAATTAACGATAAAAACAACACCTAAAACTTCAAAATTGTGAAAAAGTCAGTAAAAAGCGAAAATTATATGCAAACGGATCAAAACTTGCTGTTTTTGTTGGATTATGCTACAATATAGAAAACATAGTGGAGAACAAAAGTGAATATATATTTTAAAAATTTAAAGAAAATTGAATTTGTTGTTACTTATGCATGCACAGGACATTGCAAGCATTGCTCCGAGGGGGATCATGCCGAGTGCGGCGAGTATATTGAGCCAAATGTTGCCGCCGACGCGGTTAGCAAAATTTGCGCGGAGCACAAAATAGAAACGGTTATGGCATTTGGCGGAGAGCCTCTTCTTTATCCCGAGTCGGTGTATGCCATAATGCGCGCCGCTTGTAAAGCGGGTGTGCCCAAACGCCAAATTATAACAAACGGCTATTTCTCAAAAAAAGAGGATAAAATTGTTGATGTTATCAAAAACCTTGCAGAGTGCGGGGTAAACGATATACTTTTGTCAGCGGATGCATTCCATCAGGAAACCATACCGCTTGATATTGTAAAACGCTTTGCCATTCTTGCCAAAAATGCGGGACTTCCCTTTCGGGTTCAGGGGGCGTGGCTTGTTGACCGTGACTTTGAAAATCCGTATAATGCCAAAACAAAAGAAATTTTAGCGCAGTTTGCCGCACTTGGAATTGGCGAAAACGAGGGAAATATCATTTTCCCCGAGGGGAATGCGCTAAAGTATTTGGGCGAGTATTTTGCGGACACCGCGGTGCAAAATCCGTATGTTGAGGACCCGTATGATGTGCGCTGTGTGTCCTTTGAGCCAAACGGCGATGTATTGGGCGCAAATGTTTATAAAAATGATATTTTGAAAATCATCGATGAATATAAACCGGAGTGAGTAAAAGGGAGGCTTCCTCTACCTGCTTGGCAAGGTCTGCACCTAAAAGTGTTTTGATTGTTTCGGTAATCATGGTGTTTCCTTTCTTCCGCTGTGTTTACCGTGACTTCCACACGCTTTGCGGTCTCCTCAGTTCGCCGGACGGGTACGGACAAAATGATATAAAAACAGCGCCCTCTCCCAAAGGAAAGAACGCTGTGATTATTAAATTGGGTATGAAAAAGCCTCGCTTTTTGTCATTCTTTCAAAAAATTTATTTAATAGGTAGACCGTTTTTATATGCTTCCTTGGCTTGTGCAAGAGACATATCATTTGCACCGCCGTCAAAAGACGGATCATCATTCTGTAGTTCGTCATCTTCCCATCCGCAAGCTATGCAAATCTCATTGCAACTATAATGTAGGCGGAGAGCATTGCCGCAACAAGCGCAATATCTAATTTTGTTCTTCTGAACCATATTTTTTCACCTGACCATCCCAGTATTTTTTTCCCTTCTTGGGTTTGAAAAATGTTCTAATTGTGCCGTCCGGATAAACTGAGGCAAAAATTCCGCTTTCTTCTGAAAAGAATCTGCGTGTTCCTTCCAAATCCATAAAACTTTCTTTGGCGGCAGATCCGTTTATGAATGCCAACGCCATATCCGCATATTCTTGCTCCGAAGCTGCGTCAAAATCTTTCCCGTGGTCATGAAAATGCGACGCAAGTGTTTCTGGATTAAATTCAACAGCCGACCAAGAGCGTTCTCCTGTTAAATTTTGATACCTCGCAAACAGCTTTTGATATGCAGG
>JAZQWE010000008.1:0-3804 GCA_045632225.1 Eubacteriales bacterium
AAAATAAGGCGAGGGCAAAAAGCCGCCTCGCCCAAATTTAGCCACATGATAAGACCATGCACCCGAAAATCGAGAAAAAGACAATACGCGTTAACCGCACATTCTGCTCAGGACAGGCACCCTCGCGGCACATCAAACATACCGCTTAATGCTGCTTGGTTCCCCACCTGACATGGTTCACGGCCATTGATTGCGCAAGACCCATCCGTCAACACAGTCAATGCGGCGCAGACCGCACCGCCTCATCCCTCAAAACAGGAGTCCACCCTTACTATAGCGGATTGTAAGTACAAGGGACCGCTACTCCCCCGGTTGGCATGGCCTTATCACAAGGCTAAATTATTCAATACCAATATAGTATAGCAGATTTTTAGATCATTTGCAATACCTTTTTATATGAAATAATAGCAAATTCATCGAGAAATTGTATTTGACATTGATAAGGATTTTTGATATAATCAATGTATTAAACATTAGGAGTAGCGCCGTGGAAAACTGCTTTAGCGTTATAAGAAAAAATACAGCACTTAAAGAGCGCTTGGCATGCGAAATCGCAGAGGGACGCTTTCCCCATGCATACATCATTGCAGGAGCCAAAGGGAGCGGAAAGCGCACATTGGCTATCAATATCGCGGCCGCACTTGCTTGCAAAAACAGCAAGGCTATTCCCTGCGGGAATTGTGAGAGTTGTGAAAAAATACTTGGTGGATTTTCTCCCGATGTTATTTTTGTTCGCAAAGATGTGGATAAAAAGGAATTTACAGTTAATTTGGTTCGAGAAATCAAGGATAGCATATATATCGCTCCAAACGAACTTGAGAAACGCGTTTATATCATCGAAGACGCCGAAACAATGAACCAAAATGCGCAAAATGCATTTTTAAAAGTTCTTGAAGAACCTCCACATTATGTTGTTTTTCTTTTACTGTGCTCAAATACCGAAAACTTGCTTGAAACAGTTAAAAGTCGCGCTCCGATTTTATATACCGAGCATATATCTGCTGATGAAATCAAAGCGTATTTAGAAGAAAATTCGCCCCGTGCACGCGAACTTTCTAAAAATGCACCTGAAAAGTTTGACTCAATTGCGATTGCGGCAAACGGAAGTATTGGTGCCGCATTATCTCTTTGCGAAGAAAGTGATAAACACTTGCAACTTAGAAATCTTACACTTGCTTTTTTAAAAGCATGGAGTGCGCCGACTCTCTTTGACCTCGATTTGTTTTGTTCGGATATGCCAAGCGAGGCAGATGTTTTAGCAGAGTTTTTAATGACATTAAAAAGTGCACTTCGCGATGTAACACTTCTAAAATGCGGTTATGAAGACAGTTTGCTCTTCTTTTTCAATTATGACGAAGCCGAGGACTATGTTGCACGCATTACAAGTTCAAAAGCCATCGCTTTGATAGAAGCTATTGACACTCTTTCGGATAAACTGAAGTTTTATCTTGACACTAAACTTGCCGCCGTTACATTTTGTGCTGATGCAAGAAAAATTATGATTGGATAACTGAAATACATGGAGAATACTATGAACGAACAACAAACCACTCCCGAAAACGAACTTCCCGAAGAAGTAGAAATAATTGGCGTTAAATTCAAACCCTCCGGCAAGGTATATTACTTTGCTTCAAACGGGCATCTTGCTACTGCCGATAACAGTGTTATTGTTGAAACTGCGCGCGGACTTGAGATTGGCATGGTTGCGACCGCTAACAAAATTGTCAAGAAAAATGAAATTGTTGCGCCGCTCCGCCCCGTTGTTAGAATTGCAACTGAAGCGGATTTAAAACATGCAGAAGAGAATAAGAAAAAAGAAGCAGAAGCTTTTGAAACCTGTAAAGAAAAAATTGCATATCACAAACTTGATATGAATTTGGTTGAGGCTGAATACACATTTGACAACTCAAAACTTCTCTTTTATTTTACTTCCGATGGACGAGTTGATTTTAGAGAACTTGTAAAAGATCTTGCTTCTGTTTTCAGAACAAGAATTGAACTGCGCCAAATAGGTATTAGAGATGAGGCAAAACTTCTTGGCGGTTTAGGTGTTTGTGGCAGACCGTTTTGTTGCTCTTCTTTCCTTTCTGATTTTGTTCAGGTATCTATAAAAATGGCAAAGGAACAAAATTTCTCTTTGAATTCTGCTAAAATTTCCGGAGCATGCGGAAGACTTATGTGTTGCCTTCGCTATGAGCACGAAACTTATGAAGAGGCCATCAAAAAAACTCCTCCGCTTGGTTCTACTGTTAAAACTCCTAACGGCAACGGTACCGTTGTTGAAACGAACCCGCTTGCAGAACTTATCAAGGTTCGTCTTGACGATAAGCCTGAAGCTCCAAAAAGTTTTTCTGTAAACGATGTTACTCTTTTACATTTGAAAAAGCAAAAAAACAATGATGATGAGGCAGCATCTGAGGAAATAACCAAAAAATAATTTTAGTTTTTTTGTTTTTTCTATTGATTTTTTATAAAATTGTGCTACAATAAAGTCATCACTTTAACGGAGGTGTTATACAAATGGCATACAAGATTTCTGATGAATGCATTGCTTGTGGTGCTTGCGAGGCTGAATGCCCCATCGGCGCTATCAGCGAGCAGGACGGCAAGATGACTATCAATGCTGACGAATGCATTGAGTGCGGCGCATGCGCAGGCACTTGCCCTGTAGGTGCGATTGCTGCAGAGTAATTTTAACCAACAGAATACATAACGAGAAGCGGATCCGATTTTATCGCATCCGCTTCTTGATTTAGAAGGACTAATATGTTAAATAACGATGAGCGCATAGACCGCGTTAATGAAAACATTTTACTTATACAAAAGAAAAACGGGCTGACATTTGGAACGGATGCCCTGCTTCTTGCCGCATTTATAAAAAGTTCGCCAAAATCAATCGCGATTGACTTTGGTTCCGGTACCGGAATTATTTCTTTTTTACTCGCGGCGCGCGGCAAATTCAAAAAAATTTATGCCGTGGAAGCACAGTATGATTTTTTTGAGATAATTCAAAAGAACATCGAAATAAATAATTTTTCGGAAAAGGTTTTTGCTTTACATAAGGATGTGCGTAAACTTTCATATAAGGATTTTGGTTTTGAAGCAGATGTTGTTTTTTCAAATCCCCCGTACATGCGTGCTGACAGCGGTAAAGTAAATGATTATGATTGCAAAAGCATCGCAAGGCACGAAATTCTTGGCGACATCGGTGATTTTTGTCTTGCCGCTGCTAAAAATTTAAAACATGGCGGCTTATTTTATGCTGTTTATCGTCCTGAGCGAATGACAGAACTGTTTTATGCCATGAGAGCCGCAAAAATTGAACCCAAGCGACTTTGCACCGTTCATCCTGATACTAACTCCACACCGTCTTTGATACTTGTAGAAGGAAAAAAAGGTGCGGCTCCCGAAATCAAAATTACAAAACCTCTTTTTATGTACTCGGATTCGTCGCACAAGCAATATACCGAAGATTTTGCATACATCTATGATAACGGATGCTTTAAGGATAATTAAATGGAAAACGAAATTTTATTTGATACTAATAAAAATAAAACAGCCGATGGCACACTTTATCTTGTAACAACTCCGATAGGAAATTTGAGTGATATAACCTATCGCGCTGTAAAAGTTCTCAGCGAGGTTAGTTTTGTTGCGGCAGAAGACACTCGCAACACCAAAAAACTACTTAGATATTTCGATATTTCAAAAGAAGTTGTCAGTTACTACGAACATAATAAAGTTAGTAGTGGTAATGAAATATTAGAAAGACTAAAGAATGGTGAGTCATGCGCACTTGTAACC
>JAZQWE010000009.1:0-4640 GCA_045632225.1 Eubacteriales bacterium
AGACAGACCGTAACAAGCATTGGCGAACCTGAATGGGAAGACGTCAGCGCCGATGACGATTGCCCGTTCTGATGAAGAGTTATTACACGCCGGGAGAGTACAAGGAGTTACTCTCCCATATGCGCATAATTTGTACTACAAATGAAAAAGTAAACGCGCATATAACCGATTTTTTCAACTCTAAAAAAATTTCATACATTCACCGTGCACTCGAAAGCGGCGACTATTGTTTCCGCATTGATGCATGTCCGAATCTTGGTTTTTTAGTTGATACATACTTTACGGACGAACTTTTTATCGAGCGCAAAAATTCTCTTACGGAGCTCGCCGGAAGCATCAATAACGAAGCGTTTCATTACGAGCTTAAACGTGCAAGACCTATTGAGCACAAATATCTGCTTGTAGAACAGCCAAGTGGCTGGCACGGCATCCTGACACACGACTATTCCACGAAGTACGGCGAAAAATCATTTTGGGCGACCTTGCATACCTTTGGAGTCAAATATGGCTTAAAGGTCAAATTTCTGCCACGTGAGGATATGGGGCTTGCAATATATTCGATATGCAAGGCTGTGCTCGACAGCAAAATAAAGAAGGGTTAAGGATATGAGGAAAATTGAAAATGAATGCTGTGACTGTGCAGTTCCCGGATATCCTTGCCGTGGGGCTGCCTGTCCGAATATAGCGGTGTTGCACGTTTACTGCGACGGTCCTGATTGCGATTGTGAAGACGAAAAAATGTATGTTTACGACGGTAACGATTACTGCACGGACTGCCTTTTGAAAGTGCTCGAAACTAACGGCATTATTGAGAAGGTGGACTTTGATGAATAATACATACTACGCATCCGAAATAAAAAGTCGCATAAAAATGCCTGAGCTACTTTCGTTTTACGGCTTTAAGCTAAACGCCAAGGGACGCATGCCCTGCCCGTTTCACAATGGCAAAGATGACAATTTAGGAGTTAAGGATAACTTTTACCATTGTTTTGTGTGCGGCGAAAAGGGAGATATATTCACCTTTACGCAAAAGATTTTTGATATTTCCTTTTCTGAAGCCCTTGTAAAACTTAACGAAGACTTTGCCGTGGGGCTGCCTGTCGGCAAGAAACTTTCGCGCAGAGAGCAACTGGAGCTCGGTCGAAAGGCGTTCAAACGCAGACAAGAAATAAACGCCAGAGAAGAAGAAAAAACACGTATCGAGAGTGAATATTGGGAAGCGTATGACGAGTGGCTACGCCTTGACAATATCGTGCGATACGGCAAGCCAACAAGCCCATCGGAAGCAACTCCGGAATATATAGCGGCACTTACCGAAATTGAAAACGCAAAATACAACCTTGAATATGCAGAAAGGAGGAGGATGCAATATGAAAGGACCTGTTAATTTGCCGGTCTATACAGCTGACGATTACACAAATTCGTCCGCACCATACGAATGGCTTTACGAATACAGAGAGGACAAATTTCTCTTAAATCAGCTCGTTCAAAAGATGAAAGCGCAGGCCGGCGCTCTCGGTGTCAGATGCTTTGTCTCCCTTTGGAACGCGTACTGCGAAAGCAAGGCGAAAGACTGCGGCGAAAAGTTTGACAACTCCACACAGTTTGACGGACAGACTACGGAGCTTTTTAGCGGACAATATATTTGCGACGAATACGGTATCAGCCGTCTTGATAAATTCGGTTATCCCCAAACTATATGCCCGCATCCTATAATGCCGGTTCGAAGACTTGTAAATATCGATAGCGGCGAAGAACGTCTTGAAATTGCATATAAAAAAGGCAAAGCGTGGCGAAGTGCTATTGTCGAAAAATCCGTGCTTGCATCGCAAAGCGGTATTCTGCAGCTCGCCGCAAACGGTATTATCGTAAACTCAGAAAACGCAAAATCCCTCTCTACATACCTTTTTGAAATGGAACAAATGAACTATGACGAACTCACAGAGCAGAAATCTGTAGGCCGTCTCGGATGGGTGGGAACTCACGGTTTTGCTCCCTACGTTGACAACCTCATTTTTGACGGAGAAAACAACTTTAAGCACATTTTCAACGCAGTAAAGACCGGCGGAAGCCGTGAAAAGTGGCTTGAAGCCATGCTAAAGCTCAGAGCGGAGAAAAGCATTGCACGTTTTGCGCTTGCTGCCGCTTTTGCATCTGCAATAATCGAACCGTGCGGTTTGCTTTCCTTCTTTCTTCATTTTTGGGGTGGACAAGGAAGCGGTAAAACCGTTTCACTCATGGTTGCCGCATCGGTGTGGGCAACTCCCAAGATGGGCGAATACATAAGCACGTTCAACAGTACCGACGTTGGTATGGAAATGACAGCATCATTCCTCAACTCGTTGCCTTTTTGTCTTGATGAACTGCAGATCCAAGCGAGTGCAGGTATCAAAGAGTTTGACCGTATGATATACAAGCTCTCCGAGGGCGTAGGCAAGACAAGAGGCGCAAAGGCTGGGGGACTTCGCAAAACTACCACATGGCGAAACTGTATGATAACCACCGGCGAATATCCAATCATCAATTCAAACAGTATGGGCGGTGCTTCTGCCCGCGTTATTGAGATTGAATGTGCCGATAAGGTATATTCGGACCTTGTAGGGCTTTGCGCCGTCATAAACGAAAATTATGGCTTTGCAGGCCGTGAATTTGTTGAGTACCTTGAGAGCGAAGGCGCTATTGAACGTATAAGTGCATTGCAAAAAGAATACTTCAGAGCGCTACTCAAAAGCGATAGCACAGACAAACAGGCTGCATCGGCTGCAGCCTTGCTTGCAGCTGACGAGATTGCAACCGAACTGATATTTAAGGACGGTAACAACCTGCGAATAGATGATATTGCCGAAATTATGATAAAAAAAGAAGAAGTCAACGTCAATTACCGCGCACTTGACTATGTATATGAGCTTATCGGGCGAAATCCTAACCATTTTAAAACAAATGACTTCGGAAGTTATCAAGGCGAAGTGTGGGGCAAATATTCGGACGGTAATATATACATTATAAAATCAGTATTTGACCGTGAAATGTCGCTTGCCGGTTTTAATTCAACTGCATTTTTAGCTTGGGCGATGCGCGAAAAAATTGTTCAGGCAGACAAGGGACGCAGGACAAAGAATGCAAGAATCGGCGGTTCACTTGCAAATTGTGTGTGCATTTTACACCCGGATATTTTGCAAGAACTCAGAGAAAAAGAAGAAAAAAACGAGAATAATTCCTAAAAATGTTCACATGTTCACAGTTGTTCACGCTATTTTTAAACTATCCCTTATAGAGAGAAACATATATAACTTCATAAAAAGTATATTTTCTCTCGCGTATAGAGAAAAAAAGATGTGATAACAGTGTGAACATCGTGAACAAGAATGCAAAAACCTAATAAATACAAGGATTTTTTTGTTCTCAGTTAAAGAGGCAGACTGAGAACAAGTGAGAACAAAAAACAAGGAGATAACCTATGCAAATGACTGAAAGCGAAATTCTTCGCGACTATAACTTATCTAAAGACCAAAGGGCGCAACTTACCGTGCTTGCGGATCTTAACTGCACAACCGCACGTAAAATCGCAGAAATACTGATAAAACAAGGCGTAGACATTAACACGTTGCCTGCTAAGTATAGACCTAAAAAAGAAGAACCTAAAGTCGCTGATATATTAAGTATGCTTATTGAAGCCCTTGAGGCGTATAAAAAGGCTACCACTAATGCGCTTGAAGAGGAAATTGACAAAGCAGAATCGACGTTTATGAAAATCGAAGCCGCGCTTGCATACGTAAAGGAGCAGGTATGATATGGATTGCTTGAAACATAAAAAAGAATCCTCAAAGGCATACAGAGAGGCGCAGAGATTGATACTTGAGCTTGTTGAGATGATGGCTCAGGCATATGCGATAGAATTGCACGAACAAGCGGGATTTGGTGCAGAGCGTAACGAGCGCATTGCTAAAGCGGCAATTGAACGAGTGCAACAATGCGTGGAGCGATACGAATCCGAGTATACCCCGACTGCTCTCAAGAGTAAATGTGCGGATTTTGGATTCGTTGCAAAGGTTGGCTTAAATGAGAAAGGTGCGGTGACGTGGGGATGAAAGTATACATAAAAGAGCCGGGCAAGGCTTTAGAGCTTAAAGAGATAGATAACACCCTTGAGGAGCTGCAACGTATTGTAGGTGGCTGTATCGAAACCGTAACAGTTGCAAGCGACTGCATTATCATTTGCAACGAAGAAGGGCGAATAAACGATATGCATTATAACTGCACGTTGTTTGGTATGCAGTTCTTCGGCACGTTAATCTTTGCCGGCACCGACGGTGAGGAGTTCTGCGACTTGCCTGATGCTGGACGTGAACTGTTGATGAATGCGACAAAGAAATACACGGAAATTTTCAAGTTAAAAAAATGCTTGAAAAGGAGAACATTCCCTTTGTTTTCACAGACGACAGCCATATCTTTGAATTTATCGGTGAGAAAAAATATCAAATTGAATACCCTTGTACATACAAGAGCTGTAAAAGAATATGCAGCGTTGTTCAAGGGTATGGTACATACGGAGCGGAACAAAATCTGCTTGAAATAATGGGATTACTTACTCCCGAAGAATGCGAAAAAGATAGCGTTTGCGGTTGGCTTACCGCAACAGA
>JAZQWE010000010.1:0-8276 GCA_045632225.1 Eubacteriales bacterium
GGGAAAATCGCAGACGGCGCGCTTGAATACGCCGTGCTTGGCATAGGCGTTAATCTTATGCTGCCAAAGGGTGGATTTGGCGACCTTTCTGCCATCGCGGGTGCTGTATCAAGCGGAGAAGAAATCAACCGCGATGACTTTTGCCGCGATGTGCTTGACGCATTTTTCGGGTATTACAAAAACCTTGAAAGCAAGCCTCATTACAGCGAGTACAAAAAACGCGATATGCTACGCGGCTGTGATGTTGCCGTTATGCGCTGTGGAGAGGTGCTGTACAACGCAAAGGCTATCGCAATTGACAGCGACTTTTCCCTTTTAATCGAGCGCGACGGCAAAAAAGAAAACCTCTTTAGCGGAGAGGTTTCGGTAAAAAAACAAAAATAAAACAAAAACTTGCAAATCCTATGGATTTGCAAGTTTTTTTCTTTAATTTACAGCCTTCATTTCCTGCGCTTGTTCAGCGATTTTGTTTACTTCATCGGGATTGTGATATGTGGGCACAATCTTGTGCAAAATCTCCTTAATCGCCGCAGAATCTATGGGGTCATAGTTCTTGCAAATATCGCGCAAGTTTTCCATAATCTCTTCCATTTCTGCACGGCTCTTGGGAGTGTCATGCTCAACAAAAATGAGATTGTTTGCGGTTTTAGTAAGTTCCTCGGTCTTTATGAGAAGTTCCTCATAAAGTTTTTCACCCGGGCGAAGACCGATTTCAATAATATCAATATCCTGATACGGAGTGAGTCCCGAAAGTCTTATCATATTTTCGGCAAGTTCCAAAATCTTTACGGGTTTGCCCATGTCAAGCACGAAAAGTTCGCCGCTCTTTGCCATTGCACCCGCCTGCATAACAAGTTGGCTTGCCTCAGGAATAGTCATGAAATAGCGAATAATGCGCTTATCTGTAACGGTGATAGGGCCGCCCGCCTCAATCTGGCGACGGAAGAGCGGAATTACCGAGCCGTTTGAACCAAGTACATTACCGAAACGAACAGCCGCAAACGAAGTCTTTGAGTCTGTGCGGCACTGAATAACCATCTCACACATACGCTTGGTTGCGCCCATAATGTTTGTGGGGTTAACAGCCTTGTCTGTGGAAATGAGAATAAACTTTTCAACGCCGTATTTTTCAGCCGCATTTGCGGTTTTGTATGTGCCAAGCACATTGTTCTTTACCGCTTCGCAACCGCTGTGCTCCATGAGCGGAACATGCTTGTGCGCCGCCGCGTGGAACACCACCTGCGGGCGGTAATACTTAAACAAACTGTCAAGGCGCTTGGTATCGCGCACAGAACCAATCTCAACCGAAAGGTCAAGATCCTCACCGTATTTGCGGCGAAGCTCCTGCTCAATATCGTACGCATTGTTTTCGTAAATATCAAAAATAATAAGTTTTTTTGGAGAACGCTTTGCAATCTGACGGCAAAGTTCGCTGCCGATTGAGCCACCGCCGCCCGTAACAAGCACAACCTTGTCCTTGTAATACTCGTCGGTCTGTGTGGAAACAATTTTGAGTGAGTCGCGGAACAAAAGGTCCTCAATGCGAACCTCGCGAAGCTGACGCTTTTCGCTCTTATCCTGCTCTGCGGTGCTTTCCTTAAACGGAAAATCGAAAATCTTAATGGGGCAACCGGTTTCATGATAAATATCAATCAAACGGCGCGTGCCGGAGTTGTCAAGTTCGGGGAGCGCAATAATAATCTCCTGAACGGGCATTGTCTTGAGTTTTGTAACGATTTCCTCATCCTCTGCAAGAACGGGAACACCGCAAACCTTGCTACCGATTTTTTCCTTGCTTACATCAATAAAGCATATCGGTTTATAGCGGGATTTTGCGGTATAAAGCAAGTCCTCTGCAAGGCTGACACCGGTATTACCTGCGCCAACGATGGCTACACCGATTTTATGTATGGTTTCAAGCGTGGTATTGAGGTGGCGGTATCTTTGCTGATACAAAAAGCGGAGTGAAAGAGAAACCAGCGAAAACGCCATTACAACAGCAATGGATTGCCAGATACCGAGATATACACGGTCAATAGCACGGTTGATGAAGAAGCAAACAGCAGTACCTATCGCGCCGCCGACCATGTCGGCAATAACCATGAAAAGGTATGCGTGCGAGTTTGCGTATCTCCACACATTGTGATAAACGCTGAGCAAAATGCGCACGGCAAATATTGAAAGCGCCGTTATCAGCGATGCTATCAAATACTCTTTGATTTCAAGTTCAACGCTTGAAGAAGATGAACTTGCAGTTAATACAGAGCTCCAGAATACGCCGCCAAATGCCAATAAATCTATAAGCATCAGCAAATAAGTTCTGTTTCTTAATTTATGCATATTGCGTTCTCCTTTAAATACTTTCTTCTTTTGGCAATGTTGCTAAAAGGTGTACCGCACAGCGCAAAACATCGTTTGCGCAGATTTTTGCCGTTCTGTAAATCGACTCTTCCTGAGTACGGATTACAAACGAATCGTCAATGGCAACAACCTGAGTATTTTTATTTTTCATGAGTTTCGCATGTCTGTTTTGCAATGTGTCAAAGGTAATCATGCCCGCGCCGCCGTTTTTGATGCCTTCTTCAAGGAAAATCACAGCGCAGGGGCCACTTGGCAACCATTTTGCAATTCGCTCTGCCGAAATTGCGTATGGTTTCAAAGTTTCAAGCAAAATAATGCCGCATTCAATGCCCTGTGCACGAAGTTTTTCTGCCGCAACCATCGCCTCGCTGACAATTCTGCCGTAGGTGACAATAACAACTCGGTTTTTGTCGCTGTCGGTATAGTCGCGATGGGCTATCGTGTCGGTATCGCCGTTTTTGAAAAATACTTCCTTTATTTTATCGCAATCTTTCATATTCGGATAGCGGATTGCCATTGGGAGCGCCGCCTCGATACTTGCCGAGAGGAAACGGTCAAGCGACTCTTTTGTCGCGGGGGCAAAAAGACAAATATTCGGAATTGCGCTGATAAACGAAACATCCATGATACCATGGTGTGTGGGGCCGTCACCCTCGGCAAGCGAGGCACGGTCGATTATAAATCTGACGGGCAATTTTTGCAATGCCACATCATGAATTATGCTGTCATAACTACGCTGAAGGAAGGTGGAGTATATGGCGGCATACGGTTTCATACCTGCGGCGGCAAGGCCTGCCGCAAATGTTACAGCGTGTTCCTCTGCAATGCCAACATCGAAAAATCTGTCGGGATATTCCTTGGCAAACTCAGAAAGGCCTACGCCATCCTGCATTGCGGCAGTGATTGCACAGATTTTATCATCGTTTTTAGCAAGGGAAACAAGGGTGTTTCCAAAATGCTCGGAGAAATTGCCGCTGTAGTCCGCGCCGTAATAGTGATAAGCACTCGGATTTTCCTCAGCGGGTGCATATCCCTTGCCCTTTTTGGTGCGTACATGCAAAATAACGCTTGTGCCACGGTTCTTTGCCTCGGTCAAAAGGTGCTCGACAGCCTCATAATCGTTGCCGTCGATGGGGCCGAGATATTTAAGCCCAAGTCCCTCAAAATAGCTGACGCCGTAAAGCGCATGCTTTGCCGCGCGCTTTAAGCGGCGCATGCCGCTTAATAAGCGGGGGCCGATAAACGGAATTTTGGGAAGAAAATTTGATGTGCGGCGCTTGAATTTGAAATAACTCGTTGAAGAACGGGTTTTTGCAATCTGCTTTGAAAGCGCGCCCGTATTGCGGGAGATTGACATTTCATTTTCATTGAGAATAACGATAAGGCGCAAATCCTTTTCGCAGTTGTTAAGCGCCTCATGTATCATGCCGCCCGTAAATGCGCCGTCACCTACAACGGCAACGGTATAATTGTCGCGCCCCGCAATTCTGTCCGCCTCGGCATAGCCGAGCGCCGCAGAAATCGAGGTTGAGGCATGTCCTGTGCCGAAAGAGTCAAACTCGCTTTCGCCGAGTTTTTCAAAACCGGAGATGCCGCCCGCTTGGCGCAATGTGGAAAAACGCGCCTTGCGGTCGCTTAAAATTTTATGTACATAACTTTGATGACCGACATCAAAAATTACTCGGTCATGCGGAAGGTCAAAAACGCGGTGAATTGCTGTTGTGAGTTCTACAATGCCAAGGTTTGCGGCAAGGTGCCCACCCGTTTTTGTAACATTGTCAACCAAAAAGTCGCGAATGTCAGCACATAGGGGCACAATCTCCTCCCTTGGGAGCGTGCGCAAATCTGCATTGCTATTTATTTTATCTAAAACAGTATATTTTTTGCTATCCACTGTATAGCTCCTATATTTTGCACAAAATTTATATCGCTTTTTTTGCATATTAAGCAATGCGTAGAAAATGGTGAAAAATCATAAAAGGTATTGACAAGAGTTTTCCACATCAAAATGTGGATAAATGTGAATAAATGAATGTCTTTACCCCTTGATTTCATGGGAAATATTCATCAAACACGGGAAATATTCACAGTTTTCCACATTTTCAACTTTATTGGGCGTGGAAAATGTGGAAAACTCCTCTTTGTCAAGTTTGAACAAAAGTGTTGAAAAGCAATAGTTTTTTTAAAAAAATATTAGATTTTTTTTACTGATTAAAGTACTTTTTATCGAGTGAACGGAGTTTTATTGCCTCAGAAATGTGGCGCACATCTATCTTTTCACTCGAGTCAAGGTCGGCTATCGTACGCGAGAGTCGCAATATCTTATCATAGCCGCGCGCCGACATTCCAAGCGAATCAAACGCCGCTTTGAGAAGTTTTGCAGCATCATCGGTGAGCAGACAATGCTTCTCGATTTCTTTCGTTGTCATATCGGAGTTCTGCCTTATCGCGCTTCCGCTTTCCTCATAGCGCTTTTTGGCATAACTACGCGCCGCGTTGACCCTTTTTCTTATGGTTTCGGAACTTTCTGCGGCAAGCGAACTTTCGCGAAGTGCCTCAAAATCCACGGGGCCAACTTCAATTTGTATATCAATTCGGTCAAGCAACGGGCCGCTGATTTTTGAAAGGTATTTTTTCATGTCGCCCGCCTTGCATGTGCACGGCTTTGTAGGATGCGAAAAATATCCGCATCTGCAAGGATTCATCGCGGCAACAAGGGTAAAGTTTGAGGGATATGTAACCTTTGCCAAAGCACGGGTGATTGTAACTTTGCCATCCTCAAGCGGTTGGCGCATGGTTTCCATAACGCTTTTTGCATATTCGGGAAGTTCGTCCAAAAAGAGCACGCCGTTATGTGCAAGCGAAATTTCGCCGGGTTTGGGATTGGCACCGCCGCCGACAAGGCTTGCAGCACTCATTGTATGGTGGGGCGAGCGGAACGGACGGTTGACAACAAGCGGAGTGTCCTCACGGAGCATGCCCGCAATAGAATGAATTTTTGTGGTTTCAATTGCCTCTGCAAAATCAAGTTCCGGCAAAATTGACGGAAAACGCTTTGCAAGCATTGATTTACCCGTACCGGGAGGGCCGATAAGCAACACATTGTGACCGCCTGCCGCGGCAATTTCAAGCGCGCGTTTTGCGTGCGCCTGCCCCTTTACCTCGGAAAAATCAAATGGAAAACTCTCTCTGCCACGCTCAAAAATGCCATGGTCAAATGTAACGGGGGCAATCATTTCCTCGCCGCGCAAATGTTTTACAAGCTCTAAAAGAGTTTTTACGGGGTATATTTTAACATCGGGAACAGCACTTGCCTCACTTGCGTTTGCCGCGGGCACAAAAATTTCTTTTCTGCCGTGCGCCTTTGCCGCAAGACACATACAAAGCACGCCGTCAATACCCCTTACATCGCCGGAAAGCGAAAGTTCGCCGATAAAGGATTTCTCCTCAAGCCCCTCTGCGGGGATTGTGCCACCGCTTGCAAGCACGCTTGTTATCATTGCAAGGTCAAACGAAGAACCCTCTTTTTTACGATTTGCGGGTGCCAAATTGACAATCATTTCAAGGGATGGGAATCTGATGCCGCTGTTTGTAGTTGCTGCACGGATGCGCTCGCGCGCCTCCTTAACTGCGGTGTCTGCAAGCCCGATTATCTCAAGCGCGGGCAATTTTTTAAGCGCGCTACACTCAACCGTGACTTCAAAGCCATCAATTCCGTGCAAAGCCGCCGTGTAGACCCGTACAAACATCGCCATTACCCCCCATTTTCGCATAATATATCACTATATTGTAACATAATGTATTCAAAAAAGCAAGATTTTTAAATGTATTGCACAAAATATGTTAAAATTGAATGGCGTTTATTTTCCCTTTTTACAAAAAAATCCGTTCTCTTTCGAGAACGGATTTTTAAATTAGTATTTGAGTTTTGAAAATGCATCGTTAAGCTGGTTAACCATTTCCTGAGCCTTGATGCTGTACTGTGCATCAATATTTGTAATGGTCTGACGGGAAACAGTCATGTTACCAATCTGTGTCTTGATATCGCCTACATTGTAGTATGCGCCGATATCGAATACGCGGGTTGCAAAGATAATATCAAGCATTTCAGCACTTGCCGCGTCACGAACGCTCTTACCCTCAAGAGTAATGTCATAGTACGCGGGGCGGAGAATTTCTTTACCCTTGATTGCAAGGTACTCAAGTACAAGACCGCTACGGGTAACATTCTTTGCCATGAGCGGAACGCAAATAAACTGGCTGTGATAAGGAGATACGCCGTGGCCAAACTCCTCTTGAGTCTGTGTGAGTTTGGGATAAGGAAGTACGCCGAACTCTACATCGCTGTCGCGGTGCTTTTCAATAGTAGCAATGGTGTTGAGATAGAAAAGTGCGCGGCTGTCATTAAAGATGTTGTTACGGTTTGTATCCCATGTGGACTGTGCCGCCTGCTTGCCGGTCACATTGTCATACTGATAGTTGAATACATGTGCCTGGTCATATACAAGTTCGGAATACTGGTCATAAAGGTCAACCACTCTTTCGCTCATAAGAGTGTATACGATGGAGCCGTTTGAATCAACGCCCGCAATCTTTTCACCCGAACTCGAAAGAATCGCAACAGAGGGGTCTTTCCATGTCATAAGACCGTAAAGGTCGTTTGCATCGTAAACACCGTTTTGGTCCTTGTCCTCGCCAACCTGCTTAACAAGTTCGGTAAGTTTTTCCCATGTCCAGTTATTGCTCTTTACAAGTGCGTAAGGATCTTCCATGCCATACTCTTCAACCATGTCCTTGTTAAAGAGAATAGCGTGTGTAACCTTATTGTTTACAATACCGATGTCACCGGATGTAAAGTAAAGTTTGCCCATAATGGAAAGGTCCTCAGTTGCCTTCTGGTCCCAATAATCCTTTTCAAGATTGATATGGGGAATCTTGTGGAAGTCCCAAAGAAGGCCGCTGTATGAAAGAGTTGCTACATCGTATGTACCGATGCTTGCCGCATCATAAAGGCTTGTACCCGACATGTACTCGGTGTAAAGTTTCTGGAAACCGGTACCCGAGCCGGTGGTGGAACCGAATGCCATTACATCCTCAACCACAACATTGATGCCGTACTCAGCCTTGAGCGCCTCGTTACGCTCATAGATAGCGGTCTGCACCAAAGTAGGATCGGGAAGGGACTCAAAATCCTTGGAGTCAAAGTCATTGCAAACATAGTTACCGCTAAGGAGCATGTTAAAATCGCCCGCATAACCGAGAGCCGCAACCTCCTCAGAAGAAGGAAGTGACTTTTCTGCACTGACAGGTTCGGTAGAAGTGCCGCCCACAGCAGTAGTAACCTCAGTTTCGCCGCATGCCGCAAAGCAAAGGCAAAGCATTACCGAAACGAGAATAATCGAAAGTAATTTTTTCATGTTTGTTTCCTTTCAAATATTTCAAAATATCACTATTCATTATTATACACAATTGCCGTGAACTTTTCAACACGAATTTGGTGAAAAATTATGATGGTTTTTTTATCCTTTTTTATTTTGCACAGCAATTTTATACAATCGCCTTGATAATACGAATAATGTCAACAAGCGAAAGCACACCGTCACCGTCAATGTCACCATGCACGGGTTTTGCTTCTTTGGAGTATGTTTTCTTAATCTTGATAACTCTCAATAACTCTATGTTTAAGATAAAGACTCATAATGCTTATATAATCATGAGGATTGCGGAAACATTGCTATTTTGAGTGATTTATGGTATAATGCAGTCAATTCGATAAACTTGAATTTTTCGAACATCAATCCATATTTTTCTCAAAAGGGTATTGACTCTCACGCTCCGTCATAGTGTATGCTCTCCTTGTGAGGTGATAAAATTGAAAATGCAGATTAAAGAATTTGCCGATTTTACGGGTGTAA
>JAZQWE010000011.1:0-4401 GCA_045632225.1 Eubacteriales bacterium
TTCGTCTCCCTTGAGGTTTCCCTCGCGGCGACTTTGTTATGATACCACTTTCGAAAGCGTTTGTCAAGAGGTTTTTGAAACTTTTTTAAAAAGTTTTTTCGAACCGCTTGTCACCTTCTCGGTGGCAGCTTTTACATTATATCTCTTTGTATCCCTTTTGTCAACAGTTTTTTTGCATTTTTTGTCGCTTCATGAAAATAGCATAAAACATATACAAAGAGTCAATACTTTTACTGATAAAAATGCCCAAAACAAAGGAGTATATTCAATGGCTACAAGCATTGTTCGTGCAGTAATCATATACATAACTCTCGTCATTGCCTTGAGAGTTACGGGAAAAAGACAGATTGGTGAGCTTGAAATTTCCGAACTTGTTTCAACAATTCTTATTTCAGAAATCGCATCAGCGCCGATAAGCAACCTTGAAACGCCGCTTTTATTTGGAATTATTCCCGTATTTGTAATTATTATACTCGAAGTTTTGATATCTTTTTTCGCAACGCGATCAAATTTAATGAAGAAAATTTTTCTCGGTTCCCCCTCCGTACTTATCAGACGGGGAGAAATCCAACCAAAAGAACTCACAAAAGCTCGCATGTCAGTTGAAGAATTACTGTGCCAAATGCGTGAAAGCGGCATCACAACCATAGAAGATGTGAATTATGCGATTTTGGAAAGCGACGGCACCCTCTCAATCATCCCAAAAAACAAAGCCAGAAATGTCACACTTGCCGATCTTTCGCTGAATATTCCCGAAAGCGGGATCGCACACGCGATAGTAATCGACGGCGCAATAAAAAAAGAGGCGCTTGAAGGCGCAGGAAAAAGTCACGGTTGGCTCGAAAAAGAAATAAAAAAAGCGCGCATTTCCCTTGAAGATATTTTTTTGATGACAGTAGACGACGCCAATCATGTATATATAATAAATAGGAAAGATATAAAATAAATGCGGCGCATTGACACCTCTGTCTCAAAATGGTACAATACCCCTATAAACGAGAGGTGATGAACATGAAAAAAGGAATTATCTTTGACCTTGACGGCACACTTTGGGATGCATCTGCCGAGGTTACCCGCTCTTGGAACATGGCACTTGCCACAATCAATGACTTTCACTTGCAAATAGATCAGCGCGACATGATGAGTTTCATGGGCAAACTCCTTTTTGACATTGGAAAAATGATGTTGCCAAAACATCTCGATGACTCTACTGTGCAAAAAATCATCGATTTGTGCATCGAATACGAGCACGCGTATCTAAAAAAGCACGGCGCACCGTTGTACGAAAATCTTTTGAGCACGCTTGAGAAATTAAAAAAAGACTATTCCCTTTTCATAGTGAGCAACTGTCAGGCGGGATATATCGAAGTTTTTCTTGATTATTTCGGCATTTGGAATCTTTTTGACGATTATGAGTGTCCCGGCAGAACAAATTTAGCCAAAGCCGACAATATCAAATTGATTTGCAAGCGCAATAACCTTGACAAAGCAGTTTATGTCGGCGATACCGACGGTGACTACATCGCAACCAAAGCTGCGGGGCTCGAGTTTATCCACGCCGCCTACGGCTACGGCAAGCCTCACGAACCAACAGCATATATAAATAAATTTGAAGATTTACTAAACATTGAAATATAAAAATCACCTCGGAATTTTCCGAGGTGATTTTTGATTAGTCTTCAATTGCCGCTTTTTGAGTATTGATTGCCTTAATTACTTCAGGGTCAAACTTCGGCTTGCGGTCATAAGTGTAAAGACCGTTAACCTCCTGCTCTACATCGGTAAGCTGTGTATAGCAGAATGCGCTGATGGCCTTATTTTCAAGCATTGCGGTAACAAGGCCGCGGTAACGCTCGATAAATTCTTCCTCACTCTTGGGACGGCCTGCGGTACCGCCGTAACCCCAGCCGCGCTCGGGATTTGCGGGATCCCACCAGATGCCGCCGAACTCACTCATAAATGTGGGGAAACCGCCCTGAGGATAGCGTGTAAACGCAACAGGCTCGCCCTTTTCAAGAGGCAAGTAATGTTCGCGGAACTTCACGGGATCCTGCTCGTAGTCATGAATGTCAAGAATGTCGGTAAGTTCATCCTGATGTGTCCAACCGGAAGCGTCGATATAAAGACGGTCAGGGTCATAGGAACGGGTCATGTCAGCGAGCATCTTTACGAAGTCGCGATTCTGATTTTGCTGTGTTTCGTTGAGCGGGCACCAGCCAATAATTGCGGGATGGTTAAAGTCGCGCTCGATAATTTCCTGCCACTCGGGAATGAATCCTCTCCAAGACTCAAAACGGGCAATGTCAAGGCCCCAGTTTGCATGTTCGCCCCAAACAATGTAACCCATGCGGTCGCAATGATAAAGGAAGAGAGGCTCAAATACCTTTTGATGAAGTCTTGCGCCGTTAAAGCCCATGTCAATGGAGCGCTGAATGTCATCAATAAGGTCCTGCTCGGTGGGAGCGGTGTAAATACCGTCGGGATAGAAGCCCTGATCAAGAATAAGGCGCTGATAAACAGCCTTGCCGTTAATGTATGTCTTGCCGTTCTTATACTCTACCTTGCGCATACCGAAGTAGGAATCAACGATGTCGCCTTCAAGGTCGAGTACAAGGTCATAAAGTTTAGCGTCACCAACATTCCAAAGGTGCATTTCGGAAAGTTTAACTTCAAGCATAACGGTTTTGCTTGAAACCTTTGCGCTTGCAACGCCTACCTGCTTGCCATTAAAGGATGCGGTAGCGGTAAGGGTCTTGCCGTCTGCATTTTCGCAAACCGCTTCAATGTAAAGCGCTTCGTTTTCAACAGAGGGGCGGTACTTTGTACGCTTGATGTAGTGATTGGGCACATTTTCAAGCCAAACAGTCTGCCAAATACCGGTTGTACGGGTATAGGAACAACCCTTGGAGTAATACTGGCGACATTGCTTACCACCGGGCTGTGTCTGTGAACGAAGAAGGTCAATGGCGCAAATAACGATTGTATTTTCGCCTTCCTTAACAGCCTTTGTAATATCCATTGCAAAGGAAACATAACCACCGATGTGGCGATCAATATATGTACCGTTTACCCAAACCTCGGTTTCAAAATCGCAAGCACCGATATTGAGGATGGTGCGTCTGCCCTCTTTTGCCCAATCTGCAGAAATATCTACAGTACGCTTGTACCAAACACATTCCATAAAGTCAACATGACTAAGTCCGGAAAGTTTGCTTTCGGGACAGAAAGGAACGATAATTTTTTCAGAAAATTCCGCATTCTCGTAGAACTTTCTCTGTTTGCCGCTACGGCCGTGGTCTATTTCAAACTGCCACTCACCATTAAGGTTAATCCAATTTTTGCGCTCAAATTGAGGGCGCGGATATTCGGGGCGTGCAATCATTGCTATATCTCCTTGTTGTTAGAAATATCTTTTTCAAGAATTACTTGACGATTCTATTATACCTTTAACTTTTGAAATAGTAAATACAAAAAAGTAATCAAAGTTTGCGATTTTTATATTTTTAGTACCATTATTTGCACAAAAGCGAGAGAAACGATGTTTATTTCTAAGGCGGAGCTACGCTTCGCAGATTCTTCGCTTCCGCTCAGAATGACCGGTGGAGATAATTTGCTTATCGCACTAAATATTTTCATCTCAATAAAGCAAAAACGATTCGCCAAACCGTTATAATAAGTTACACTTGATTTATTTCAAAATAAATGTTATACTGTTTTTGCGACACAGTTGAATAATTTCCACACATCAGCGTACATTTTTATTTTGGTAAAAATGTAGGCTTTGTCGTTTACGCTGGTGATGGAAAATACACTTGTGTACTCAACTGTGTCGCAACAGGATGAAGCTGCATTTTTCAGTGTGCAGGTTCATCTGCACACTTTTTTATTATAGGAGGATGTCATGAAAACAAAGCATCTACTTATCGCTCTTTTAGCAATTCTCATCACATGTTTCTTTTTCGGATGTGTAGACTTTGAAGCCGAGCGCACCGACAGAACCCAAGCACAAGTCACCACAAACATATTCTCGTTTTCACAATTAGAAACCAACGAAGAAGTCGCAACCACGGAAACTGTCGAAAGCACCACAAAGGCTACCGAAGTAACCACAAAGGCTACCGAAGTAACCACAAAGGCTACCGAAGTAACCACAAAAACTACCGAAGTAACCACAAAGACCACTACAAAAACAGAAACAATGGTATGGATTCCGCAAAGCGGTTCCAAATATCACAGTCGCTCAGGTTGCAGCAACATGAAAAATCCATCGCAAGTAACTCTTTCAAAAGCACAAAATCTTGGGTTCTCACCATGTTCAAAATGCTATTAAAGCAAAAATCCCGATGCAAATGCATCGGGATTTTAATTTGACTGTTATATTAGCCGTTAACCATCTTGTTG
>JAZQWE010000012.1:0-4307 GCA_045632225.1 Eubacteriales bacterium
CAACTTCGAGGGAACACTTCTCTTCGTTGGCAGATTTAACGACATCGTTTTCGGCAGCGGCCTTACAACTCCCGAAACAAGCATTGCAAGCACCTACGTTGTGGGCGGTTATCAGCTTTATGAAAGCGATGATGAAGTTCCCCACAATGTTAATAATTCCATCACCATCGAAAGCGGTAACTATTACGCAGTAATCGGCTACACCCGCGGTGCGGAACTCAGCAAATACACACATGTTTTCAGAGGCACACAGACAATCAACATTCTTGGCGGCTCGGTTGACCGCGTATACGGCGGCCCCATTCAGGCAAGCGTTGGCGACAACATCGTACTCAACATTCGTGGCGGCAAAATCAACGATTGGATTATGCTTGGCGGCGATGCCCTCATTTACTCAAACACCGCTACTGTCAACATTGAAAGCGGCTATGTTAAACTTCTTGACATCCACAATATGATTGGCGGCACCACCATAAACTGGACGGGTGGCGATGTTGAAAAAATGGACATCACATTTGGTGTGAGCGAAGACGGCAAAACCGACATCAGCGCCCTTGCGACAAATGCAAAATTCAATCTCAACTACAAGGGCGTTACTCCCACAGCAGAAATGATTGCACTCTTTGATAGTGTTACCGAGATTTCTAAGACAACCGTTAAACTTACCATCGGTTCTACCACAGCGTATGTAAACGGCGAAAAACAGACACTTGATGCGGCTCCTATCAATCGCAACAACCGTGTTCTCCTTCCCGTTAGATTCCTTGCAAACACCTTTGGTGTAAGCAATGACGGTATCAAGTGGGATGCGGCAACAAGAACCGCTACTCTTACCAACAGTTCTGTAACAATTGTTGTTACAATTGACGCTCCTACCATGACTGTCAACGGTCAAACTGTAGCGCTTGATGCGCCTGCAATCATCGAAAACAACCGCACATATCTCCCCGTGCGCGCAATTGCAAATGCTCTCGGCGTTTCCAATGATAACATTGCATGGGACGGCGCAACTTCTACCGCAACACTTGTAAAATAAAGTATCAAGGGCAAGTTTTTACTTGCCCTTATATTTTTTTTAAAAAATCGTAAAAACAGTTTGAAAAATGTCTTTTTATGTGTTACTATATAAGTAATATGGGTTATTGTGGCATTCACTTTTAAACCCACAAATAGGAGGAAAAAAATGAACAACCAGTTGCTTTTCAACATCAATGACAAGCCCAAGTTTGGACAGATGTTGATTTTTGCCCTTCAGCAAGTTCTTGCTATCTTAGCGGCAACAATCGCTGTCCCCACTATTATCGGCCTTCCCACACAGATTCCCGCGGCAATTTTTGGCGCAGGCGTCGGCACTCTTGTGTACCAGCTCTTTACAAAGTTTAAGAGCCCTGTTTTCCTTGGCAGTTCCTTTGCATTTTTAAGTTCTCTCGGCGTTGCTGTAGCATACGGCTACTGCGGTATCTTGCTTGGCTCGGCTGTTGCGGGTCTTGTGTATGTAATCATTGCTTTGATTATCGGTGTTACCGGCACATCTTGGGTTGACAAACTCATGCCCCCTGCAATTATCGGTCCCACAGTTGCACTCATCGGTCTTTCCCTTGCGGGCGCCGCAATGGGCGATATCGTAAAGGCAAATGCCGCTACCGTTAACTCTTCTTACAACCTTGTTGCACTTCTTTGCGGTATGGTTACTTTCTTTGTAATCGTTATCTGCTCCACTCAGAAGCGCACCAAAATGGCTCGCCTTATCCCCTTTATTCTCGGTATTTTGGCAGGCTATGCAACCGCAAGCGTATTTACCGTAATCGGCATGTTGACTGACACCGATTACCTCATGATTATCAATTTCAAGCCCGTTGTTGACAACTTTGTAAATGCAGACGGCACAACAAAGGGTATTGAAGCAATCATTAACTTCCCCCACCTTGCACTTTTTGAAGGTATAAAAGAACTCACAACCGGCAATATTTCTCCTGAGATTCTTTCTGCAAACGGTGCGGCAAAACTCCTTGATGCGGGCGGCATTGCAGAAGTTGTTATCGCTTTCTTGCCCGTTGCTTTGGTAGTTTTTGCTGAGCACATTGCTGACCACAAAAACCTTTCTTCCATCATTAACCACGACCTCATTAAAGAGCCCGGTCTTAACAAGACCCTCCTTGGTGACGGCGTTGGTTCTATTGCAGGTACTGTTTTCGGTATTTGCCCCAACACCACTTACGGTGAGTCCGTAGGCTGTGTTGCAATCACCAAAAATGCATCCGTTTGCACAATCACCACAACCGCAATCATGTGCATCGTGCTTTCCTTTATCAGCCCCGTAATGGCAGTTCTCCAGACCATTCCCTCTTGTGTAATGGGCGGTGTTTGCCTTACTCTCTACGGCTTTATCGCAGTATCCGGTCTTAAGATGTTCAAGCACCTTGACCTTGACAACAGCAAAAATCTCTTTGTTGTTGCCGCAATCCTTATCTCCGGTATCGGCGGTCTTTCCATCCAGATCCCCTATGCATTCGGCGAAAACGGTGCTGTTGCGGCTACCATTACCGTAACTTCTATCGCAACCGCACTTATTCTTGGTATTCTTACAAATGCTGTTCTTACAAAGGTTGAAAACAGCAAACTCGGCAAAAGCAAAGACGAGGAGTAAAAAATGAAAAACTATCCCAATGTAACAATATTTGACCACCCCCTTGTTCAGCACAAAATCACAATTTTGCGTAACGAAAACACAAGCATGAAAGAGTTCCGTGAACTCATTGAAGAAATCACAACTCTTATGACTTTCGAGTGCTTGAGAGAGGGCGTTCCCACCGTTGAAGTTGAAGTTAAGACTCCCCTTGAAACATGCAAACAGCGCATGGTTAAGGACAACTCCATCGTAATCGTTCCGATTTTGAGAGCAGGTCTTGGCATGGTAAACGGCATCCATGTTCTCTTCCCCTCTGCAAGAGTTGGCCATATCGGTCTTTACAGAGATGAAACCACGCTTCAGCCCTGCGAATACTACTGCAAACTTCCCCAGGGTATTGAAGAAAAGCTTGTGCTTGTAGTTGACCCCATGCTTGCAACCGGCGGTAGCGCATGTGATGCAATCACAATGCTCAAAAAGCGCGGATGCAAGAAGATCAAATTCATGGCGATTATTGGTGCACCCGAAGGTGTTTCTCGCGTAGCAGAGGCTCACCCCGATGTTGAAATTTTCGTTTCTACCCTCGACAGAGGTCTTAACGAACATGCCTACATCCTCCCCGGTCTTGGCGACGCGGGCGACCGTCTTTTCGGAACAAAATAAAACAAGCCAAACAAAAAGGAAAGTTCGAAAGAACTTTCCTTTTTTGTTTTATTCAAATGCTTTTTCTAAAAGTTCGGTTAAGCGCTCATGCTTTCCCTCAAGATACAGCGCCGCGCAAAGTGTTTCAAAGCCAGTTGCGGTGCGGTACTCTGTTCCGCTTGCGCTACGCGCTCCGGTAAGATGAGTGGAGTTGCGCCCGCGCTTAAAATATGCCATTTCATCTTCCGTGAGAAGTGCTTCAATTCTACGAAATGCCGCGCATTGATTTTTTGCGGTGACATAGGCATGGGAGGCTTGATTTAATGCGCCTGTATTTGTAAGCCCGCTTTTCAAGAGACGCTCACGCACCCAAAGTTCAAACACACAGTCGCCAAAATATGCAAGAGCCGCGCCGTCTGCAGTTCTCAAAATTTCTTTATTTTCCATAAAACATTACCTTATTTCAAGAAATAAAGTGCAAGCACAATAATACCGAGAATTATGCGATAAACGCCAAATGCACTAAAGGAATGCTTTTTAACAAAATCAGTTAAAAACTTGATTGCCGCCATTGAAACCACAAATGCAGTAGCACATCCGACAAGCAAATATAATGCCTCGCTACCGCCAAAAAATCCGCCGTCAAGGAAGAATTTAAGCACTTTGAGTGCTGATGCACCAAGCATTACGGGAATAGCAAGGAAAAACGAAAATTCAGCCGCGGCACTTCTTGAAACAGAGAGTGTTGACGCGCCGAGAATAGTTGAACCCGAGCGCGATGTGCCGGGGATGAGTGAAAGAGTTTGAAAAAGACCAATCCCGATTGCGCGCTTGAAGCCGATTTCATCAACACTTTCCACATCAAACTTTTTGTTTTTATTATAGCGTTCAACAACTATGAAGAACACGCCGTAAACAATTAGCGCAACAGCAACAACAATCGAATTATAAAAATGCTCGTCAAACCAATCATCAAGCGGAATTCCGATAAGCGCGGCAGGAAGCATTGCTACAATCACCTTTGCCCAAAGTGTCA
>JAZQWE010000013.1:0-8786 GCA_045632225.1 Eubacteriales bacterium
AATGGTTCACACTTTTTCGTTGATACATGATGACCTTCCGTGCATGGATAATGACGATCTTCGCCGCGGCAAGCCGACAAATCATAAGGTTTTCGGTGAAGCAACAGCACTTTTGGCGGGCGATGCGCTTGTGTTTTCGGCATTTGAATGTATTATGTCAAATGAATTTGCAAGTGCAGACAGCAAACTTAAAGCTGTAAAAGAGCTTGCGGTAAATTCCGGTGCTGACGGCATGTGCGAGGGACAGATGATTGACCTTGAAGGAGAGGGCAAAAAACTCGCTTTTGAAGAACTTCTTTCTCTTCACGCGCACAAAACGGGATGCCTTATCCGTGCCGCGGCAAAACTCGGTGCAATTGCGGCAAATGCAGATGAAGCGGGAGTGAAAGCCGCAGACGCATACGGTGCGGGTGTCGGCCTTGCTTTTCAAATTATCGACGATATTCTTGATAGATACGGTAGTACAGAAGAACTTGGCAAACCCGTAGGAAGTGACGCAAAAAACGAAAAGACAACTTTCCTTTCGTTTATGAGCGCAGAAGAGGCGATGGATTATGCGAAGAAAGTTACTGAAGAAGCATGCGCGGCAATTCGTCCTTATGAAAATTCTCAAACGCTTATAGACCTTGCAGAAATGCTTTTAAACCGTAAAAACTGATGCGACTTGATATATATTTGACTTCAAACGGTTATGCAGACAGCCGGCAGCGTGCAAAGGTGCTTATACTTGGCAATTGTGTAAGCGTCAACGGTAAAGTCGCAACAAAAGCATCTGCAGAAGTGGATGATGCTGACAATATTGAGGTTAGCGGCGACCCGATTGGTTATGTCAGTCGCGGAGCGCTTAAACTCAAAGCGGCATTTGAACAGTTTGGCGTAATTGCAAAAAATAAGATTGCGATTGATGTTGGCGCGTCTACCGGCGGCTTTACAGATTATTTGCTTGAGCAAGGCGCGAGCAAGGTTTTTGCTATAGACTCGGGAACAAATCAACTTGCTGAAAAACTGCGCTGTGACAGTCGCGTTGTGTCAATGGAAAAATACAATGCCCGAAATCTTTTAAAAGAGGATTTTGATGCTCAAATTGAAATTGCCGTTATGGATGTTTCGTTTATTTCGCAAACATTGATAATTCCGTCACTTTCTGCGATCCTTGCCGAAGAGGCTGTGTTTGTCAGCCTTATAAAACCGCAGTTTGAAGCGGGCAGAGAAGCTGTTGGCAAGGGCGGTATTGTAAAAAATCCCGCTTCGAGAGCGCTTGCAATCCATAAAGTTGTGGATTGTGCAAAAGAAAACGGGTTTGATTTGTGCGGACTTATAATGTCGCCGATAAAAGGTGGCGACGGTAATACCGAATACCTTGCATGTTTTTCACGCGGCGGAGTTTTGCCGCAAAAAGAATGCAATATAGATTTGCTTGTAAATTGAGGTGCTTATGAAACGAGTTGTGGTTTCTCCCGTTATCAGAAATGATAGCGATGAACTATACACCATGCAAACTGTACAAAGGTTCCTTTTAAACGGTGCTGAAGTGCGGATGGATGAAAAGCATCGTGGCTGTGATTATTCAAACGGTGCCGTATTTGCTGAGGGTGAATCGCTTTATCTTGGGTGCGAACTCATTGTGGTTTTGGGCGGCGACGGTACAATTCTCCGTGCCGCAGAAAATGCACTAAAATATGATGTTCCACTTCTTGGCATAAATCTTGGCAGAATCGGATACATGGCAGAACTTGAAAAGGACGAACTGCATTTGGTAGATCGGATTTTTTCAGGAGAATACTCTCTTGAAAAGCGAATGGTTCTTTCAATATATACATCTCGCAAAAACGGCGACATGGAGTTATTGCGAGATGCGTTGAACGATGTTGTTATAAATCGCGGCGGATATACCCGAAGCATTGACATGGATCTCTATGCTGATAAAAAGAGCGTAAGAACCATTCGAGCGGACGGTTTAATAATTGCAACACCTACGGGTTCTACAGCGTATTCAATGGCGGCAGGCGGTAGCGTGCTTGACCCTACGCTTGAGTGTATATGCGCAACGCCGATTTGTCCGAGCTCGAGATATGCATGCCCCATTATTTTTTCCGGCAATGCAACTCTTGAGGTGGCAAATAATTACGAAAGAACCGAAAAATGGGGAATTACGATTGACGGTGAGTCAGCTCCCCCGCTTTGTTTTGACGAAAGACTCGTTGTAAAGCGTTCTGAAAAGGCAGTAAAGATGCTGATGCTCAAAGATGAGGGCTTTTTCGAAACACTTAATAATAAGATTTCACAATATGAATTAAAAAAATAGAAAAGAGGTTAGAACGGTGAAGAGCAAAAGACAGGACAAAATACTTGAACTTATTTCGGAGTTTGAAATTGAAACTCAAGAAGAACTCATATTTTATTTAAACAAGTATGGGTTTGAAACTACTCAGGCAACGATTTCACGCGATATTCGCGAGTTGAAACTCACTAAAATTATCGGTAGTACGGGCAATTACCGTTATGCAACACATGATAAAGTGGTGCAAAACAGTCCTGCACCAAAGTTTACCGGTGTGTTGGTTGATTCCATTATCAAGGTTTCCTATGCTAATAACATAATTGTACTTAAAACATTCCCCGGTCTTGCAAATGCAATTGGCTCGGGCATTGATGCAATTCACGCTCCCGAGATACTCGGCTGTGTTGCGGGTGACGACACCGTTATCATCGTTTTAACAACAGAGGATGCTGCAAAGAGCATTTCTGAAAAACTCAAGCAAATGATGCGTTCGGTATAATGGTAGTAAAGGAGGCGCGCGAATGATTTATTCGCTGCATATTGAAAATATCGCAGTTATAAAATGCGTGGATATAGATTTCGGCGCGGGATTTACGGCACTCACCGGTGAAACCGGCGCGGGAAAATCAATTTTGATTGACAGCATTAACTTTTTGCTTGGCGCAAGGTCATCGAAAGATATTATCCGCAGCGGCGAGCAAAAGGCAACTGTGTCTGCAATGTTTGGCGGTTTTAGTGAGGCTGATGAAAAACTCCTTTTAGCAAATGATGTTTCGTTGGACGAGGACGGAAATTTACTTATCAGCCGCTCAATGAGTGCTGACGGACGAACACAGAGTAAAATCAATTCAAGGGCGGTTAATACTTCGGCTGTACGCGCGATTGCGCCCATGCTTGTAAATATTCACGGTCAAAATGACAGTTTAAGACTGCTCGAAGATGAAAACCACATTACTTTTCTTGATGCCTATGCAAAAAACGAGGATTTAAGAGCAAAGTATCTGCAAAAGTTTTTGCTTATGAAAGATGCAAAAAAAGCACTTAGCGATCTTAAAACCAAGAGTGATGAGAGGGCAAAGAGAGAGGCGGAATTAAAGCATACCGTAAAGTTGCTTGAAAGCGCAAAAATTAAGGTCGGCGAGGAAGATAATCTTATCGCAGAGAAAAAGATTGTGGCAAATGCTGAAAAGATTTCAAAGCAGACTTCGTTTGTTTATCGCGCACTCAAAGGCGCAGAAAAGGCAAATGCCGCATATATTCTTGACAGATGCGCATCCTCGCTTTTGCAAATTGCAGACAGCGTTCCGTCTGCGGCAGAACTTGCCGCAAAACTCAGCGATATGAAATATGAAGTTGAGGATATTGCGGAAACTGTTTATGATTTTACGGGTGAAATCGGCGATGACCCGACAGCGGCACTTGACAAAATTGAGAGCCGTCTTAATACAATCGCAAAACTTAAAAAGCACTTTTTAACAGATGAGGCCGGTCTTGCAGAACTCCTTTTAAAAACAAAGGAAGAACTTTTGCAACTTTCCGATATGGAGGGGGCATTGGAAAAAGCAAGTGAAAGCCTCAAATCTGCAGAAAAAGATGCTTACGACTGTGCAAAAATACTTACCGAAAGCCGCAAAAAAGCCGCACAAAAACTTATTCCGCTTGTACTTTCGGAACTTGAGTTTTTGGATATGGAAAAAGTTGTTTTTGATATATCCGTTAAAGACAGCGGTGCCCTTATGCCAAACGGTGCGGACGATGTTGTATTTTTAATTTCCGCAAATAGGGGCGAGGAACCTCGACCTATTTCCAAAATTGCATCGGGCGGCGAACTTGCAAGAATTATGCTTGCGGTAAAAACAGTTTTTGCAGATGCGTTTGGTGTGCATACTGTTATTTATGATGAGGTTGATACGGGCGTTTCGGGTAAAACAGCGCGCAAAATCGGCATCAAACTCAAGCAAAGTTCTTCTTGCACTCAAACTGTTTGCGTTACTCACTCAGCGCAAATTGCTTCGCTTGCCAACACGCATTTTCTAATAAAAAAGAATGCTGTCGGTGAGCGTACAGAAACAACTGTAAAAGAGATTTGCGATAATGAGCGCGTTAACGAAATCGCAAGAATTCTCAGTGGCGTCACAGTTAGTGAAAACATGCTTGTGAGCGCAAAAGAACTTATTGAAGAAGGAAAAAATATTTAAAATATACATAAAATTTAGGAGAAACAGCAATGACACTTTTTGAAGAACTTAAAGCCAGAGGACTTCTGGCACAGCTTACTGACGAGGACGAAATCAGAGATATGATTAACGCCGGAAAGGCGACTTTTTACATCGGATTTGACTGTACAGCAGACAGCCTTACAGCGGGACATTTTATGGCGCTCACACTTATGAAGCGTCTTCAGATGGCAGGTAACCGTCCTTTTGCACTTATCGGTGGCGGTACCACTATGATCGGTGACCCCTCGGGCAGAACCGATATGAGAAAAATGCTTACCAAAGAAGATATTGACCATAATGCAGAATGCTTTAAAAAGCAGATGGAAAGATTTATCGAATTTGGTCCTGATAAAGCGCAGATGGTTAACAATGCAGATTGGTTGCTCGACCTTAACTATGTTGAACTTCTTCGCGAAGTTGGCGCGTGCTTCTCGGTAAACAACATGCTCCGCGCAGAGTGCTACAAGCAACGCATGGAAAAGGGTCTTTCTTTCCTTGAATTCAACTACATGATTATGCAGAGTTACGACTTTTATCACCTCTTTAAGGAATACGGCTGTAACATGCAGTTCGGCGGTAATGACCAGTGGTCAAACATGCTTGGCGGTACCGAACTTATCCGTAAGAAACTCGGCAAGGATGCGCATTGCATGACCATCACTCTTCTTACCGACTCACACGGTAACAAGATGGGCAAAACCGCAGGTAACGCTGTTTGGCTTGACCCGAACAAGACAAGTCCCTTTGACTTCTTCCAGTATTGGAGAAATGTTGACGATGCTGATGTTATCAAGTGCATGAAGATGCTTACATTTATGCCCCTTGAAGAAATCGCGGAGTATGAAAAACTTGAGGGTAGTGACCTCAATCGTGCTAAGGAAAAACTCGGTTACGAGCTCACCGAACTTGTTCACGGTAAAGAAGAGGCTGAAAAAGCACTTGCGGCGGCAAAAGCAGTATTTGCATACGGCGGTGTTTCTGCAAACATGCCCTCTACAACTCTTACCGATGACAACTTTACCGACGGTAAAATTACAGTTATTGATATGCTTGTTGTTTCCGGTCTTGCGCCCTCTAAGGGTGAAGCGCGCAGACTTATTCAGCAGGGTGGCGTAATCGCGGCTGACGAAAAGGTTGAGGCGTTTGATAAGACATTTGATAAGGATGCATTCGCAGGCGAGGGCATGGTGGTAAAGAAGGGTAAGAAGACCTTCCACCGTTTTACAATCTAATCTAAAGGACGAATTTTATGTCTTTACAAATTTTCGAGAATACGCTGAATGGGTATTCGGATGAGCGTGGAAAAAGAGAATTTTTCATTCGCAAAGATTTCCCCATGAAGCGCATTACATCTTTTCGCATTGGCGGAAATGCCGATCTTGCGGTTTATCCCGCAGATGCTGATGCATTTGTGTTTGCCATCAATACTGCAAAAAAACTTGCAGTACCGTACATTGTAGTCGGCAATGGCAGTAACACCCTTGCTTCGGATAAAGGTTTTCGTGGAGTGGTTTTTGTCACCACCGAAATGCGTAAAGTAACAATTGACGGTGAGTATCTCACAGCAGGGTGCGGATGTTTGCTTGGTAGCGTTGGCACAAATGCAAGCACTGCAGGACTTAGCGGTGCAGAATTTGCAAACGGAATTCCCGGTACTGTTGGCGGAGCTGTTTATATGAACGCCGGTGCATACGGCGGTCAAATGTCGGATATTATTCACTCAACTCAGTGCTATGATATTGATAGCGGTGAAGTTTTAACGCTTGATAATTCAGCGCAGAAATTTGACTACCGCCACAGTATCTTTATGGAGAAAAACTATATTGTTTTATCCGCAACTTTTAAACTGGCACATGGCAATCCCGATGAGATAAAGGCAAAAATGAGCGAGTTTTTAAAGGCGCGCCGCGAAAAACAGCCGCTTGAATATCCAAGCGCGGGTAGTGTTTTTAAGCGACCGGTTGGCTATTTTGCCGGCAAACTTATCGAGGATGCGGGACTTAAAGGTACAAGTGTAGGCGGTGCAATGGTTTCGCCCAAACACGCGGGATTTATCGTAAATACAGGTGATGCAACCGCGGCGGATGTGACTAAACTTGTCAATATTATTAAAGATAAGGTATATTCCATGTTCGGTGTAACACTTGAATGTGAAATCCGTTTTATCGGAGAAGAGTAATGTCGTTTTCATTAGAAGCAAAAATTGAAGCGGCGGCATTCCCAATGAAAAAGCAATGTTGCCGCCGCGCATTTATACTCGGAGTATTGTTTTTTGGCGCAGAGGTTTGCGAAAACGAGGTTTCCCTCTATGTTGAAAGTGCGGCTGTTGCCGAAATATGTTCGCATTATATTAAGGAACAGTTCGGCAGAGAAGCAGTTCCCGAAAAAGTGGGCAATAAGGGCGTTTTGCTTTTGCAATTCACTTCAAAAAGTGCCGCCGAGTTTTTAAAACAAGATTTTGACGGTACAAAAGTTTTAAAATGTGAAGAATGTATCGGTGCATTTTTGCGCGGTGCGTTTGTTGGAGGCGGCACGGTAAGCGAGCCGCTTAAAAAGGACTATCACATCGAACTTAAAACCCGTACGCAAATGTATATGTCCAACCTTTTAGAGGTGTTTTTTGATGCGGGATTTGATGTTAAGATTTCAACGCGACTTGGGCGCGAGAGCATTTATTCCAAAAACAGCGGTACAATAGGCGACTTTTTGTTTTTCATTGGTGCAAACAATCAGGCTTTTTCGTTTATGAATGCCAAGATTGCGCACGAAATTAAAAATGATATAAACCGCCGTACCAATTGCGAAACAAGCAATATCGCGCGTTCCACAACTGCGGCCGCAAAACATCTTGCGGCGATTAAGTTTTTAAGTGATCACGGCAGACTTTCCGAACTTGGTCCCGAACTTGAATATACGGCAACGATGAGGATGAAATTTCCCGAAATGTCGCTTGTTCAGTTGGGGCAGGCAATGACTCCTGCAGTAAGCAAGTCGGGACTTTATCACAGACTTGAAAAAATTTGTGCGTATTCGGATAGTATAAAAGCGAAAGAAATATAAGAGAGAGGAGTGTTGGTAATGGATTTTGTACATTTGCATTTGCATAGCGAATACAGTTTGCTTGACGGAGCATGCCGCATTACCGACATTCCAAAAGCCGCAAAGGCGGCAGGCCACAGCGCGGTTGCCATTACCGACCACGGTGTTTTGTATGGCGCAGTCGCTTTTTACAAGGCTTGCAAAGAAGAGGGGGTAAAACCCATTATCGGATGTGAGGTCTATGTTGCCGAGCGTACGAGATTTGATAAGGATGGCCGTCGCGACCTTTCGGGCAATCATCTGGTTTTACTTTGCAAAAACAAAAAAGGCTATGAAAACCTTTGTAAACTCGTTTCAAAATCTTTTACCGAAGGATTTTATCAAAAACCGAGAGTGGATATAGAACTTTTGAAACAGTATTCCGAGGGGTTAATTGCGCTTTCTGCGTGTCTTGCGGGATATATTCCTCGCGCTATCACAAGCGGTGACTATGCGGGGGCGAGAGAGCATGCAAGAGCGCTTTCCGAGATATTCGGTGAAGGCAATTTTTATCTTGAACTTCAAAATCACGGCATTCCCGAGCAAAAAGAGGTAAACGAGGAACTTGTAAAAATGGCAAGCGAGTTGAATTTACCGCTTGTTGCCACCAATGATGTGCATTATTTAAGAAAACTTGACAGCGAATATCAGGCTGTAATGATGTGCATTCAAACGGGAAACACCCTTGCAGAGGGCAAGCCCATTGGTTTTGAAACCGATGAGTTTTATTATAAAAACAGTATCGAGATGGAAAAACTTTTCGGACACATTCCATCCGCTCTTGAAAATACTGTTAAAATTGCA
The DNA here is from genome assembly GCA_045632225.1 of Eubacteriales bacterium. Classification (GTDB taxonomy): domain Bacteria; phylum Bacillota; class Clostridia; order Oscillospirales; family CAG-272; genus UMGS902. The sequence goes on from JAZQWE010000013.1 coordinate 8,383, forward strand.
GATTTGTGCAATTTTGACTTTTCGTTTGGCAATCTATACTTGCCTAAAATTTCTTCGATCGAAAATCGAAATCCCGCAGAACTTTTGCGCGAATACGCTTTTGCGGGGCTTGAGGAAAAAAGTAAAAAAGGATATATTACTTTTGAGGAATACTCAAAAGATGATTATATAAAGCGCGCTGAGTATGAACTTGAAGTCATTGATAAGATGGGCTTTACCGATTATATTCTCATTGTGCGTGACTATGTAAATTATGCAAAAGAAAATGGAATTGCCGTAGGACCCGGGCGTGGTTCGGGTGCGGGTAGCCTTGTGAACTATCTTATAGGCATTACTGATGTGGATTCAATAAAATTTGACTTGCTTTTTGAGCGCTTTTTGAATCCTGAAAGAATCAGCATGCC
>JAZQWE010000014.1:0-3851 GCA_045632225.1 Eubacteriales bacterium
GTCCTTGCATTTCTTCTGAATTCAACAATCCCGCAGGCGTTCCGATCAGCGCTATCGTATTCGGTGGCCGTCGTGCAAAGACTGCTCCCCTTGTATACCAGTCCAAGAACTGGCAGCACGGTACCTTCGTTGGTTCCATCATGGCTTCTGAAACTACCGCAGCAGCTGCAGGTGCAGTTGGCGTAGTTCGTCGTGACCCCATGGCAATGCGTCCCTTCGTAGGCTACAACATGGGCGATTACTTCGCACATTGGCTTGATATGGGTAAGAAGATTCCTAATGCTCCTAAGATTTTCAATGTTAACTGGTTCCGTACCGATGATGAAGGCAACTTCATTTGGCCCGGCTTCGGTGACAACATGCGCGTTCTTCTTTGGATTCTCGCTCGTTGCGCAGGTGAAGTTGACGCAGTTGAAACTGCTATCGGTTATGTTCCGAAGGCAGAAGACATCAATATCGAAGGCCTTGACGGCATCACCGTTGACACCATTAAGGAACTTCTTACTGTTGATGTTGCTTCTTGGAAGGAAGATGCAAAGAACATCCGTGAGTTCTATGCTCAGGTTGGCGAGCATGTTCCTGCAGAACTTTACGAAGAGCTTGACGCTCTCGAAAAGAGACTTGGTTAATCCAATCTAACAATTAAAAATGGGAGGTAAAACCTCCCATTTTTTTATTTCATAAGCGAAGTCACATTTTGCATCATTTCGCCAACTGCATTTATGGCCTTTTTTGTGGTTTTGGTAATTTTCTTCTTTTTACCGCTTGCAATGCCGCTTGTGATTGCGCCTGCGGCGGCTCCAACCATCATGCCTACTGCAACCGAACTTGTCAAATTGACAGATTTCTTTTTCATAAAATCCCTCCCATCTGCAAATATATTCTTTCTTATTTTAAGATAATTATTACTACTTCATTTGACACATCAAGTTATTTGTGGTACAATTATTTTGTATTTTTAAAAAAGCGAGATATTATATGATTATTTTGAATGCATCGGATTTGTCATTGCATTTTGGTGCAACAACAGTCCTTGATAATGTTTCTTTTTCCATAAATGAAGGTGATCGCCTTGGAATTATTGGTGTTAACGGCGCGGGTAAAACCTCTCTTTTTCGCATTTTAACCGGTGAATATACTCCGGATACCGGTGTTGTCCATATTTCAAAAGATAAAACCGTTGGATACCTTGAACAAAATTCTAATTTTGGAAATTACGAGGGCGATGAGAACATGCTTGAACACATGTTTTTGGCGTATCCGGCTCTTATGAAAATGGAACTTCGTCTTAACGAAATATTCAATAATTTGAGTCACAGAACCGATACCGGTTCTGCCTCATATGTTGATATGGTTAACGAATACAGCGAACTTTCCGACAAGTTTGCCCGTGACGGTGGCTTGTATTTTAAAGGAAAGTGCCAAAGCATTCTCGAAAGAATGGGCTTTGATAAAAATAATTTTGATATGCCCGTATATAAACTTAGCGGTGGACAACGCACAAGACTTGAGCTTGCAAGGCTTTTGGCTATGGAACCTGATATTTTGATGCTTGACGAACCTACCAACCATCTTGATGTTGAAACCATCTATTGGCTTGAAAGTTTTCTTACCTCATATAAAAAGACTGTTATTGTTATTTCACATGACAGATATTTTCTCGATCATGTAACAAATAAAATTTTGCATATTGAAAGACATTGTGCAAAACTTTATAACGGAAATTACTCGACTGCACAAAAATTACGCGAGGAAAACCGCGAGGCAGAACTCAAAAAGTATACCATTCAGCAAAAGGAAATAGCCCGTGTTGAAGCCATGATGGAACAACAGCGCAGATGGGGCCAAGAGAGAAATTTTGTCACCATCCGTGCAAAAGAAAACTATATAAAACACATGGATAAAGTAGAAAAACCTGAGGATGAATTAAAAGCAATCAGACTATCTTTCCAAAGTGCGCCCGCCGGCGGTAACGATGTTATTATGGGCGATGATTTAGCCATGAGCTTTTTCGGCAAAAAGGTATTTGAAAAAGTTTCTTTCCATATTAAGAAGGGTGAACGCGTTTTCTTTACCGGTCCTAACGGTTGCGGAAAATCAACTTTGATGAAAATCATTGTAGACAAATTGGTACCTTCTGCAGGAAAGGTTGAACTTGGCGCAAATATAAAGTTTGCCTATTATGATCAGGAAAATCAAAACTTGGACGAAAAAGCAACGGTATTAGAAGAACTTTGGAACGCATATCCGACACTTACCGAATATGATATTAGAAGCACCCTTGCTCTCTTTTTGTTCAAGTATGATGATACTGAAAAGCGCGTTTCGGATTTGAGCGGTGGTGAGCGCGCAAGACTTACTTTTGCCAAGTTGATTTTGTCTAAAGTTAATCTTTTGGTACTTGATGAACCTACAAACCATCTTGACATTCCTTCGCGTGAAGCACTTGAAACTGCGCTTAGCGCATTTGAGGGAACAATTGTTTGCGTATCGCATGACAGATATTTTATTGAAAAACTTGCGACAAGAATTATTGAAATTTTACCCTCACACTTCCCTGTTTCAACTTTTGTATATACTCCGTCAAGCGACGAAAGTGTTTATGAGGCATATCGCAAACAGCGCGAAATACTGTTTTCTCCTGATACTGAAGAAGAAATTGAGTTGGTTGAAACAAAAACCGCAAGCAAAGCCGAGTACTTGCAAAAGAAGAGAGAGGCATCGGATAAGAGAAAGAATGCACGCAAAATTGCAGAGTATCTAAAGGAAATCGATGAACTCGAAGTTGAACTTGATAAGGTTACAGAGGAACTTTTTGGTGATGCAGCGAGTGACTATGTAAGAGCAGCAGAACTCGATAACAGAAAATCAGAGATCGAGGACAGATTGCTGGAATTATACGAGTTAACCGAAATATAAAAATAAGGACATTGGAAATTTCGTGTTCCAATGCCCTTTTTTTATTCAAATGTTCTTCTGCCCTCGATTGCGCGATTGAGCGTGACCTCGTCAGCGTACTCAATATCGCCGCCAACCGGAATACCGTAGGCAAGGCGTGTTACTGTAACGCCAAAAGGTTTTAAAAGTTTTGAAATATATGTAGCGGTTGTTTCACCTTCTACGGTTGGGTTGGTTGCTATAATTACTTCTGTAACCTCACCGTTTTTTACACGGCTTACAAGGTCTGAAATCGCAAGTTTATCAGGTGTTATTCCGTTAATGGGGGAAATAACACCGCCAAGTACATGGTACACACCGCGAAAGCCTCTGACTTTTTCAAATGCAATTATCGCTTTTGCATCTTCAACAACGCAAATCAAAGATTGATTGCGTGTTTCATCTGCACAAATCGGACATACGCTGTCAACCGAAAGGTTAAGGCAAATTTCGCAATTGCATATTTGTTTTTTTGCATTCAAAATAGTAGCAGAAAAAATCTCGGCATTTTCATCCGACATTTCAATCACCGAAAAAGCCATTCTTACTGCACTTTTTCGTCCGACACCCGGAAGTTTTCTAAACTGCTCAATCAGTTTTTCAAGAGGAGCAAGATATTCGGTCATGGCAATTAAAACATGCCGGGCATACTGATGCCACCGGTGATTTTGGACATCTCTGCTTCGCTTGTAGAATCAACTTTCTTGATTGCTTCGTTAACTGCCGCTGTGATAACATCGGAAAGTGTTTCGATATCATCGGGGTCAACAATTTCGGGTTTGATATCAATTGCAAGCACTTCTCTTTTTCCGTTAATCTTGACAGAAACCATTCCGCCGCCTGCACTTACTTCGTATTCTCTGGTTTCAAGTTCTTCTTGGAGCGCAGTCATATCTTCCTGCATTTTTTGAACC
>JAZQWE010000015.1:0-10432 GCA_045632225.1 Eubacteriales bacterium
AGAGGATGGAGTTAAAAAGAATGATAACCGAAGAGTCGCTTCCGAGTTTTGATGCAACTGCGATAAATGCATCAAGATCTGTATAAAGTTTTACGGAAATTCGGCGGCGAGTTGCCTCGTCATATATGCCGCGAAGTTTTGTTTCGCACCAGTTATTATTGCGATATCGCGGATCGCAAAGTATCAGCAAAGCCATCTTCTCACCCCCCCTGTTTTGTATATAATAACATATTTTATATATAAAAACAATAAATATTAGGTCAAATTTGATGTTTTTTTTAGCATCTTCCTTTGTCTTGTCATTGTAAAGCGCTAAATTTATAATATACTTGTAAGATTTTTATTTGGGAGGAAGTTATTATGCGTAAAAGTATACTTCTTTGTTTAGTGACGGCTTTACTTGCACTTTGCCTTATTTTTAGTGCAAGCGCAAGTGAAAATGTCGTATTTTTGTCAAGCGGCAAAACCGGTGACGGCTCGAGTCCGTCAACCCCCGTCGGCACCCTTGCAGACGCCTATTCGGCACTTGGTGATAACGGCGGTACAATCGTATTTATGAATGAATATTCCATAAGCGTAAAACAGGACCTTACCGCTCATACCGGCAAGATTACCTGGACAAGCGTTTATGACGGCGTAGACTATCGCCAAAGCGGTGCGGCGTTTAAATTTGCCAGCGCTGTACGCATTGGTTTAGGCGGCCCTACCGAATTTGATTATCTCACCGTTAAAGACGCAAGTGCGGGCGGTGTTATCGCGGCTAACTACCACGATTTAACAATCGGAAGCAATGTAACTATTGCAAATCCCAACAAAATCTACCTTACCGGCGGTGCAAACAACGATACTTCCGTTGGCGCATTCCCTGCCGGAAAGACCTGCACAATTGATATTAAAACCGGCGCGTTTCAGATGATTGTGGCGTTCAGCCGAACTGTCGCAAATGTTTCTCACAGCGGTACTGTTATTCTCAACATGAGCGGCGATGCATCCGCTGTGCATTGTTACCTCGGCTCAAACGGTAATAACGCAAAAGCAGGTAATACCGTGTTTACCATGAAGGACAATGCATCCGTTACAAACACATTCTACCTTTCAGGTTCCAATGCGGGTACTAACGGCTCCGTTACCGTAAACATGTATGACAACACAAAAATTGCGGCAATTGCGCGTTACGAAGCAAGTTTATTCCCAAGCGGAACTCGCACACTTAACTATGAAGAAACCGTAACACTCCCTGCAAATCCTTCTACATATTTCAGTACTGTAAATGTAATCGTTCCCGAAACTCCTGAAGAACCGGAGATTCCCGAAGAGCCCGAAGAACCCGCAACTTATGAAGTTGTATTCCTTTCTTTTGGAGAAAACGGCACCGGCGAAAGTGCCACTTCCCCTGCCGGCACATTTGAAGATGCATTCACGCACATTGATGCGGCAAACGGCGGCACATTGGTACTTATGAGCACCTATGCAATCAGCGAAAATGTTCAGCTCCCGGATTACACAGGAAATGTTACAATCACCTCCGTATACGGTGGCGTTGACTACCGCCAAAGCGGTGCTGCGCTCGTATTCTCGGGTGAGCATCACCTTGCAATCGGCGGTCCCACTGTTTTTGACGGCATCACCCTCAAGTGCACAAATGTGGGCACAGTACAAGTTGCCTCAATTGCGGGCAACTTCTTCCCCCTTACTATCGGTGAAGATGTAAATACCGTGGATGCATCGGGCGAAAATGCGGCTCTCCTCTACATTGTAGGCGGCCCCAACAATGACACCGCCAAAGGTGCGCTTGCAGAAGGACAGTCCTCAACACTCACAATTAAAAGCGGCTCGTATCAAGGCGTTACCACATTCAGCCGTAGAATTGTAAACCTTTCACACAAAGGAACAATGACTGTAAACATCAGCGGTGATGTTTATGCTAAAGACATTTACCTTGGCTCAATGGGTACGGGCGCGGCCGGCGGCACTACCGTATTTACTATGGAAGGCAATGCCCACGCGGACACCCTTCACCTTGCAAACTACACAAACACCAAGACAAACGGTACCGTTACCGTTAACCTTAAAGACAGCGCTACAGTTGGTGCTTTGAGCAAATCTGCCGATACATATTTTGTAAACGCAAATGCAAAGACACTAAGTATTGCGCTTACCGCCTCCATTCCCTCGACCGCAGACTTCGGTACTGTAAATCTTGCAAATGTCAAATATGTAACCGTAGCAGATCTCACCCCTGCAAATCTTTCCTATGCGGCTGTAAACTCCATTGATGTAAGTGCACATGCGGCTGACGGACTTACTCTTCCCTATCCCGAAAGCCTTAATGAGTTCACTCTCACACTCACATACATCGACGGCTCTGTTAACACAACTTACACATACTCTGTTAAAGAAGAAAACGGTACAGCCGTTGCAACTCTTGTAGGCACAGACTCTTTTGACGGCTCTGTGGTATATGTAAAAGACGGAGCAAACGGCACCGGTTTTACCGCAACATCTCCCACCGGCTCGCTTGAAGCGGCCGTGGCACTTCTCCCAAGTGGCGGTACTGTTGTATTTGTAGGCGAAGTTACCGTTTCTGCTAAAGCTACTCTTCCCGCTCACAGCGGCGCTATCACCTATACAAGCGTTTATGACGGTGTTGACTACCGCCAAAGCGGTGCGCGCCTCTACTTCCCAAGCGGAATTACAGTAACTCTCGGCGGCGAAGCGATATTCAAGGACATCAACATTCATACCGACACATATTCATACATTGCGGCGGCGTTTAACCCCATTACATTTGACACCGGCGTTGTTACAACCTTTAATGCCGAAGATGTTGCAAAGGACTCCGATGCTACAAACGGTCTTCGCATTGCGGGCGGTTACAATACAACAACTCTTGGCGAAATTACCGATGACCGCGATGCAACAATCACTTTAAAGAGCGGTTTCTTCCGCCATGTACACGGTTTTGCGCGCTACAGCGGCAAAACAACATTTACGGGTACCGCAACCATTCGCGTTGAGGGCACCGCAACTGTTGATGAACTCATCACCGGTGCAACCCAGAATGATGCAACCGCTAAAAATGTAAATCTTACCCTCTCCGATGATGCATGCATTTATAATGTATTCATTGGCGGTCAGCAAAAGACAAACTACCTTACCGGCACATTTAACTTTGTTGTAAACGGCGGCGATATTTATGAAATCGATGCGCTTTGCCTCTACACCGCGGTTAATTGCAATACCACGCTTACCTATGATGTAAGCACCGTGCCCGAAGGTCTTGTAATGCTTGCAGAAGTTGCACAGATTAAGACAATTAAGACATTCTGCCAGCGCGACAATGCCCACAGCTACAGCGCCCCCTTTGCAAGTGAATTTGACGCAAGCGTTATGCTTAAGAAGTGCTCGATTTGTAACGACATTCAGTTCGTTGGTGACCTTCCCGATGCCATAGGTGACAATGTTGTATTCGTAGCAGAAGGCGGTCTTGGTGACGGTTCACATCCCGCAATCCCCACAAGCGACCTTTATGCGGCATTTACCAAACTCAAAGACAGCGGCGGTACAATCGTTATTGTTAACGCCTATAGTCTTGACACAAACACCACTCAAAAGATTGGCGGCGCACCCTCGTTCTTCCAAGAGCCAAAGCACGCAGGTGCAATCACCGTAACAAGCGTTTACGGCGGCGTTGATTATCGCGAAAGCGGCGCAAAGTTTGTCTTTGACGGCAATGTTGACTACAAACTCAGCGGCCCCGTTACATTTGACCACATTGTATTTGATGCAACCGAACAAACTTCTTCCAACACAATCGCGGCGCGCTACAACCCCATTACCATCGGAGAAGATGTTGTAATGCTCCGTGACATGGACGATGCATATTCGCTTGACCTTATCGGCGGTTATCTCTATTTCCGCTACACAGATTTCACCGATGTTGAAATCGAAGATGAACTCATCGAGATGGTTAACCCCGCGCGTCCTCTCGAAATCAATCCCGAAACCGGCGACTACACAATCGATCAAAACAATATCACTTATGTAGAAAAGGAAGGCGTTGCGACAACATTCTTCCTTAGAAAAGCGGCGGGCGACAGCGTAAACAAGATGTTTGCAGACATGTATGCGCTCGGCCTCAAGCGTCCCAACTGGATTAGCTATGCATGGCGCGGATATTATGCACAGTATGACGGCTATTCAAAGCAGGTCGGCAACATCCGTGTAAATTATCCGAACTACGACTTTGAAAGAGCACACAAAACAGTTCTTCAGTCCTGCTCTCTCCCCGGCTCCTCCGAGCATCACCTCGGTCTTGCAATCGACTTCCACGATGCGGATGTAAGCGACACCAATCCTCACATGAAGTATGATACCACCGCTGAATGGGCATGGCTTGTGAGAAACGCATACAAGTACGGCTTTATTCTTCGTTTCACACCCAAGGATACTGCAACAACCGGCTTTATCTATGAGGCTTGGCACTTCCGCTATGTTGGCACCGAGCATGCCCTTGCAATTGCAAACCTCAACTCAAACGGTGACCCCGTTGCAAACGCAGACATGCTTGCTACTCCCGAATGGTGTCTTGAAGACTATGCAGGTCTTGTGCTCGGCATGTATGACCTTGACTCAAGCGTTACAGTTAACGGCGGTACATTTGCTCATGTTGAGGGCGGCTCACGCGGCTGTGACAATATCACTTTCACCGGTGAAAATGTTGTGACCGTTGGTGAAAAGGCAAATATCATGCCCGAGGGTGCTTCCTATGACACCGTATACTTCAGCACGGGTGCAAGCGGCAACGGACAAAGCAAAGATTCCCCCGTTGGCACAATTGAAAAAGCATACGCTCTTCTCGGTAACGATGGCGGTACCATCGTTTGGATGAGTGAATTTGCAGTAAGTGCCGCAACCGAACTCCCCGCTCACGAGGGTACTGTAACAATCACTTCTGTTTATGACGGTGTTGACTACCGTGAAAGCGGCGCCGCACTCAAATACACAGCGGCAATCCGCGTTTCATTCAACGGCCCTACCGTTATTGAAAACTTTAAGATTGTAAACGGACAAAGCTCCGACCACCTCATTTGCGCAAACTTCCATCCCCTCACCCTCGGTGAAGGCATGGTGCTTGTTGACAAAAACGACGCTGTTGCCAATACTCTTACCATTGTTGGCGGCGGTAACAACAATCTCGCTGTCGGCACTCTTGACGAGGGTGAAACCAACACTATTATCATCAAGAGCGGCACATATAAACAGCTTGTCGCATTCAGCGCATACAACACCAACCTTTCAAATACCGGTACTGTATACATTGACATTAGCGGAGATACAAGTTTTACATCCGTTATCATGGGTGCAAAGGCTAACGGCTCAAAGGGCGGTACAACCGTGATGACCCTTACAGAGAATGCCGCAATCGGTACTGTATATCTTGCAAACGGTGACAATACCGCGCCTCTTAACGGCAATGTAACCATCTATGCCAAGGGCAACGCTAAAATCAATGCATTCAACCATTACAGAGCGGATTTGTTTGCGGCTGATGCGCGCACAATTTACTATGAAGAAAGTGCTACACTCCCCACAACGCTTGAAACCTACTTTGACAACATTACCGTTTTAAGCGATGGCGAACGCTCAGGAGATGCAAACGGCGACGGACAAATCACACTTGTCGATGTAATAAGAGCAATCCGCGCTTGTGCAGACAGCACAGTTGAGTGTTCTTCAGAGGCCGATATTAACCGTGACGGTGCTATAACAGTTATTGACATCATGTACATTATTAAACTTATAGTTAACAAGTAAAACAAAATGCCATGCAAACAAAGTTTGCATGGCATTTTTATTTGTAAAAACATTAAACTGAAAAGTCGCTGTTGAGTTTAAGAAAGTCGGTTGGCGAATCGCCTATTGCTTTTTTAAATGCGCGTGAAAAAGAATACACGCTCGAAAATCCAACAACCTCCGCAATTTCGGAAACCGAAAGGTTGCCACTAAGCAAAAGGTTTTTGGCAGTTTCTATTTTAACATTTGCAACATACTTCATCGGCGAAACACCGTATCTTTTTGTAAAAAGTTTGCGAAAATAAACAGTACTCATACCCGCAATTTCAGCAAGAGATTCATTTGTTATATCATCCCTCGCATAATTTTCATTTATGTATGCCGTAACGGGCAAAAGCGCCTTTTCCTTTTTTTGAACGCTGTAATCAACATTGCCAAAAACGCAAACAGAATACAAAAGTTTGTAAATCAAAGACATTGTTTCAAGCATATAAGCATTACTCTTTGCTGCCCAAAGTTGTGACAAATCTGCAAAAATACGCCTTGTTTTTGTAGACTCGGGAACCTTGAAAACCCCAAAGTCATCAATTTCTTCAGTACAATCAAACTCTACCAAACAGCATGTTCCTTGCTCTAAAACATTATAATAATACGGTTTGTTAGGCGGAATGAGAACCGCATGTTTTTCGTCGCATCTATAATGCTTTCCATTATACAGATACTCTGTCACACCCGAGGTTTTGTATGCAAGTGCACATAATTTACGGTCTTTTTGCAATACATTATGCCTTACTTTTGAATTGATATTGTATACACCGTGTATCTTTGTAATTATCAAATTTTCAAGCGAAAATGCCATGTTTCTCACTCCTTTCAAAACGATTATAACAAATACAATTTAAACTTTCAAGTCATTTTGTATCAATTGTGTTAAATTACATCCAATTGGGTATTTACTTTTTTGATGTAATATACTAATATTTAGTTAAAGCTGTAATACAAAAGGAGCGAAATTTATGAAAAAAATTAAAATCGGACAAATCGGTATTGGACACAACCACGGCGCCGCAAAAGCCGCTGACTGCAAACGCTTGCCTGAAATTTTTGAATTTGTAGGCGTTGTTGCACCCGATGTTGACGAAAAATATTTCGATCGCAAAAAGCTTGAAGTTTACAAAGATGTTCCTTTCATGACAGAGGAAGAACTTTTTGCAATCCCAGACCTTGACGCAGTGCTTATCGAAACAACTGTTCCCAATCTCGTTCCTACCGCAAAAAGAGCAATTGACCGCGGTTTGCACATTCACCTTGACAAACCCGCCGGTGAAAATATTGCCGAATTTGAAGAACTCCTCATGAGTGCAAAAGAAAAGAAACTTGCTGTTCAGATGGGTTACATGTACCGTTACAATCCCGGCGTTTTGTATGCGCTTGAGCAAATCGAAAAAGGCAGACTCGGAAATATTCATACAATCGACGCTCACATGAGCACTTGCCACAAAGCAGACTTTAGAAGATTTCTTTCACAGTTCAAAGGCGGCTCGATGTACATTTTCGGTTGCCATCTAATTGACCTTATCGTCAAAGTCAAGGGCAAGCCTAACAAGGTTGTTCCCTTTATCGTAAATTCGGGCCTTGACGGCATTGATTTTCCCGACAACTCTGCAGCGGCGCTTGTTTACGATGACGGCACTTGCTTTATCCGCACCTCTTCGGTAGAAGTTAACGGTTGGGGACGCAGACAGATTGCTTTTTGCGGCGACAAAGGCACAATCGAAATCAAACCCATCGAAGCACCCATGCATGTTACCGAGTCTTATATCGAAGAAAGCTTGTCATGGAAAGATGTTCACCATGTTGTTGAGCCTCCCAAGCAGGAGCACAGATACACCAACATGCTTACCGACTTTGCAAAGATGATTCGCGGCGAAGGCGAAAATCCCTATACATACGAGCATGACCTTTATGTTCACAAAGCAACTCTCGCTGCATGCGGATTTGATATTGAACTTTAATAACAACAAAAATACCGCACGGTTTTCCGTGCGGTATTTTTTAAATTTCTATGCCCACAGGGCAATGGTCGCTGCCCATTACATCGGTGAAGATAAAACTGTCCTTTACCTTATCAAAAAGGCGGTTTGAAACCACAAAATAGTCAATTCTCCATCCGACATTCTTTGCGCGAGCCTGGAACATGTAACTCCACCACGAATACATTACTTTTTCGGGATAGAGTGCGCGGAAAGTGTCTGTAAATCCGCTTTCAAGCAATTTTGTAAACTTTGCGCGTTCCTCGTCGGTAAATCCCGCGCTTTGATGATTGGTTTTAGGATTTTTAAGGTCGATTTCCTCATGCGCAACATTCAAGTCGCCGCAATAAATAATCGGCTTTTTTTCATCAAGCGCGATAATGTATTCTCTGAGTGCATCTTCCCATTCCATGCGGTAATCAAGGCGGGCAAGTTCCCTTTTTGAGTTTGGAGTATACACACAGAGCAAATAAAAATCTTCATACTCAAGTGTTATCACTCTTCCCTCGTTATCATGCTCGGCAATACCAATGCCATAGGTAACACTAATAGGCTTGTGCTTGGTAAAAACAGCCGTGCCCGAATAACCCTTTTTCTGTGCGCTGTTCCAATACTGAAAATATCCTTTGGGGGCGAAAGTTGCTTGTCCCTCCATCATTTTGGTTTCTTGCAAGCAAACAAAATCAGCATCTTGCTCGCTGAAAAAATCTGCAAATCCTTTTTCAAGGCATGCCCTGAAACCGTTAACATTCCACGATATAAATTTCATTTATTACCTCACAGTGCCGCCAATATTTCAGCGGCGTTGGTATCGGGTTTTACCTTTGGCATAATTTTTTCTATATTGCCGTTTTCATCAATAATAAATGTGGTGCGAATGACACCCATTGATACTTTGCCGTAGAGTTTTTTCTCCTGCCACACACCATACGCCTTGATAACATCAAGTTCGGTATCCGAAAGCAATATAAAAGGCAACGAATGCTTATCTGCAAATTTTTGATGAGAAGCCACGCTGTCACGGCTAATGCCGATAACCTCTATATTTTTCTCTTTAAACTCGTTATACGAAGCGGCAAATGCGCACGCCTGACGAGTGCATCCGGGTGTGTTGTCCTTGGGATAAAAATAAAGCACAACCTTTTTGCCAAGAAAATCACTAAGGGAAACGGCGTTGCCGTCCTTATCACTTAATGTAAAATCAGGCGCTTTCATCCCTGTTTCCAACATAATATCACCTCTTTCGGATAAACTTATTTTTTTGCTTTTTCAAGAATTTTTCTGTATGGCGCAAGCATTCCCTCGGTCATGGCGTTACCCATTTTCGCCTTGATTTTCTTGTTTGAAATCAAAGCGCCGACAAGATACATTTTAACCACTGTTCCCTTTTTCTTTTGCGGGAAATCGTACTGTCCGTGCGCCTTATAAAATTTATGGTCAGCCTTCATCATTCCGCGCATGAGATAAATAAGATCGCGGAAAATTTTCATGCCGCCGATGCCATAAAAAGTTTGTGGCGGTACATAGGCATTTTCAAGCGCAAAAACGAGTTTCTTTGCCATGGCATCGATACTGTTTTCGTCAGTTGCAACGCCACACAAAAAATTCGAACCTACATCTGCCCTTGCAGTAAGTATTGTCTTGAGATTGCTCTCGATTTCAATATCGCCGTTTACAATATATCCCATGGGCATTCCCATTGTCACCGTGCGGTGACCGTTGCAAAACTGGCGGTCATCGTACATTTTAAAAAGTGCACCCATTGAATGGTCTTTTACATCAAAAGCGTAAACAATCGCATCGGCATTTTGAATTTTTGTACGCAAGAACTCGTCAAAGCTGTCTTTATATATGCATTTGCCGTCAGAAGCGCAATTAAAACAGCCAAGACAACCTCCGCTAAACGGATATTCGCGAAGATTTACAACGCGGGTTGCACGCGGCAAGACCGCGCGAAAACGGTTAATCATGCGCTCAAGGCGTTCACTTGTGCAATCTGCAACAATTACCACATCGCCGTTTTTATCATCGTCACATTCGGGAACCGTTACATCGCTGAGCACTTTCTTTTGCGCAGACGGTAAAATTGGCTCAAAAATATCGTTTTTCATGCCAAAAAGGACATACTCAAAAAATTTCTTAGCCTCTTTTTGCCCCTTTTCAGATAGCAAATCGTCCATATCCGCGGAAAGCCCGCGGATATATTTCATGCCCATATCTTTGCAATTTTCTTCAATATATTTATGCGCTGTCACATCATAAAAATGTTTTGATGTGGTAAGTTGTGTAACAAATTTTCCGCTAAGGTCAATGCCCGATTCTTTAAGCAGTTCAATAAATCGGTGCAATTGACTCGGTGCAATAAAAGTATACACAGGATATGAGAATATTATCAAATCGGCACCTTCGAGCACAGCGGCATCAATAAACTCTTTTTCGAGAGTTTTTATGCGCTGTCCAACATGTGCAACTTTAAAACTATGCTCGGGGAAAAGCACCTCGATATAGTTGAGCGTTTGCAATGTTATGCTGTATTTTCCTTTCGGAGAGCCGTTTATGACCAAAACATTCATTAGGGTCTGAGTCCCATTCCACCCTCAAGA
>JAZQWE010000016.1:0-1745 GCA_045632225.1 Eubacteriales bacterium
GGCCCGCTTGCGCACGCGCTTCTTTCGCCCAAACGCCATGTTGAAAAGGTTTACCGATTTGAATGTGCAAAAACTCCGAGCGAAAGCGACCTTTTGGCACTTTGCAACGGCGTTGACATCGGCGGCTATGTAACAAAACCGTGCACTGTTAAAATGACGGGCGAAACCTCGGGCGAAATTACCCTTGCCGAGGGAAAATACCATCAGATAAAACTGATGTTTGAGGCGGTTGAAAACCGCATACTCTACCTTGAGCGCACGCGCTTTGCCTTTTTGACGCTTGGCAAGCTTGAGCGAGGCGAGTGGCGCTACCTCACAGACGAAGAAATTAAAAAACTTGAAGGTTTAGGAATATAACATGGACATTATTAAAAAACTGACAGAAGAACTTGGTATTAACGAGTGGCAAACCGTAAAAGCGGTTGAACTCATTGACGAGGGTAATACCATTCCCTTTATCGCGCGTTACCGCAAAGAGGTAACGGGTAGCCTTGACGATGTGCAACTTCGCGAACTTTATGAGCGACTTGATTATCTTCGCCGCTTTGAGGAGCGCAAAGAGGAAATCCGCGCCGCAATCGAGGGTCAGGGCAAACTCACCGATGAAATAGTTGCCGCGCTTGAAGCGGCACAGACTCTCAACGAACTTGAGGATGTGTATCTTCCTTATAAACAAAAGAGAAAGACTCGCGCATCTGTTGCGCGTGAGCGCGGACTTGAGCCGCTCGCGCTTATGATTTTTGCATGTGAAGCGGAATATGACCCCTCAATTTTAAAAGCCGCTGAAACTTTTGTGGATGCAGAAAAAGAAGTACCCGATGTTGAATCCGCGCTTGCGGGTGCATGCGACATCATTGCAGAGGATATTGCACAAAATGCAACATACCGCAAGGTGATAAGAGAGGGAAGTGCGCGACTTGGCGAACTTACATCAAGTGCCGCAAAAGAAGAGGACTCGGTTTATGCGATGTATTATAACTACGCCGAGCCCGTTAACAAGGTTCGTTCACACCGCTATCTTGCAATCGCCCGCGGCGAGCGCGAGGAATTTTTAAAGGTTTCTCTTAAAGTGCCCGAGGAAACTGTATATGCATATCTTGAACGCGAGATAATTACAAATAAGGAAAGCGAAGCCGTACCGTATCTCCGCGAAACCATTAAGGACGCATACAAGCGTCTTATCGCGCCCGCAATCGAGCGTGAAATTCGCGCAGATTTGCTTGAAACTGCGTCCGACGGTGCAATTGATGTTTTTGCAAGCAACCTTCGCGGACTTTTGATGCAACCTCCCGTAAGAGGGAAGGTTGTTATGGGATATGACCCCGGTTACCGTACCGGATGCAAACTTGCGGTTGTCGATGAAACCGGCAAGGTGCTTGAAACTGCGGTTATCTACCCCACAAAACCCTATGAGCGCATTGATGAAAGCCGCCGCAAGGTGGTTGATCTTATCCGCCGCCACGGTGTTGATGTGATTTCTATCGGTAACGGTACAGCATCGCGTGAAAGCGAGCAGTTTATTGCAGATACAATCAAAACCGTCCCGCAGGATGTAAAATATGTCGTTGTAAGCGAAGCGGGCGCTTCGGTTTACTCTGCATCAAAACTCGCGCAGGATGAGTTCCCGGATTTTGATGTAACTGAGAGAAGTGCGGTTTCCATCGCCCGCAGACTTATCGACCCCCTTGCAGAACTTGTAAAGATTGAGCCTAAAGCAATCGGCGTAGGTCAGTATCAGCACGATA
>JAZQWE010000017.1:0-5929 GCA_045632225.1 Eubacteriales bacterium
CGCGTGCTCACCGCCGTGCGGGCGTTCCCGCAGGTCCTCACCGTGCGCGGCGGCGCCGCAACAAGCCATCGCGGCAAGGGTTGGGAGCAGTTTACCGACAAGGTTATCGAAATTTTAAATATGCGCGAAGAACCCATTGTATTTTTACTTTGGGGCGGATTTGCCAAAAGCAAGGCAGCGCTTATTACCAATCCCAACCACCATATTTTAACAGCCGCTCACCCCTCCCCACTTTCTGCATACAACGGATTTTTCGGATGCAAACATTTTTCAAAAGCAAACGCGCTTTTGAAAGAACCAATCGATTGGACACTGTAAAAAAAGAACGCTTACGCGTTCTTTTTTTATTAAAACACAAGTTGAACGAGGAGCATATAGCATGCAGTTCCGCTAACGATGCTGATAAGAGTGTTTCTCCTCCACAGATGTACCAAAACAACAAGCAAAACCGAAACAAGTTCGGGAATACCGTAAGGGAATGCAACAAACGAAATTCCTTTGAGGCAATATACACAGAGCATACCCATAACCGCAAAGGGCAAAACCTTTCCAAGATATGTAACAAACTTTGGCGTTTTCCTCCCTGCAAAGAGTATAAATGGCAAAAAGCGCGTGAACGCCGTTACAAGTGCAATTATTGCTATCATCCACATATCATGCATTTGTATCCGCCTCCCCTCTCGCAAATTTTAGCACAGAAAGTGATACCGTGATTAAAATCATCGCGGGAATGAGAAAATCCCCCACCCCAAACAAAGCAAGGCATATAACCGATGAAAGCACACCGATTATTGCGGGAATATGGTCATGCGTACTCTTCCATTGTTCAACAAAAACGGTTACAAAAAGTGCAGTAAGCGCAAAGTCAACACCCTCGGTTGAAAACGGTATTATCTGCCCCAAAAGTGCGCCGATTGCGCTACCCGCTATCCAATATCCGTGGTTAAAAAGCGAAACAAGCAAATAATACTCCTTGCTTTTTTCACCGTTGCAAACAAGAGAGTAGGTTTCATCGGTAAGCGAAAAAATAAGATAGGGTTTACTTTTGCCCATGCCTTTATAGCGCTCAACCATAGAAATTCCATAGAAAATGTGGCGCGCGTTAACCATCAAAGTGGCGATTGCCGCGCTGATAAGCGATGCGCCGCCTGTCAGCAAATTCACAGCGAGATATTGCATTGACCCCGCGTAAATAAGCGCACTCATGGCAACAGTCCACCACACGCCATAGCCGTTTGATTGCATGATTATGCCAAATCCCATACCAAGCACAATATACCCCGATAGCACGGGAATTGTGTCGCGCAAAGCGCGTTTGAATTCGTTTTTCATAAATCTCCCAATAACAAAGGGCGCCGATGGCGCCCTTTAATATTTTTATTCTCCAAGATACGCCGCACGGATACGCGGGTCGCTCATGAGTTCGCTCGCCTTACCCTCCATAACGATGTTACCCGTTTCGAGAACATACGCACGGTCAGCAATGGAAAGCGCCTTTTTAGCATTCTGTTCAACCAAGAGAACGGTTGTGCCGTCCTTTGAAACTTCACCGATAATCTTGAAAATTTCATTTACAAGAAGCGGAGAAAGGCCCATAGAAGGCTCGTCCATAAGAATAATCTTGGGGTTTGACATGAGCGCTCTGCCCATGGCAAGCATCTGCTGCTCACCGCCGGAAAGAGTGCCCGCAATCTGATTCTTGCGCTCCTCAAGACGGGGAAAATGGCTGAATACATACTGAAGGTTTTCTTCAACCTTTTTCTTATCATTTACAGAGAATGCGCCAAGTCTTAAATTGTCCATAACTGTGAGCTGTTGGAAAACTCTGCGTCCCTCCGGAACATGTGCCATGCCGAGGTAAACAATCTTGTGTGCGGGGATTTTGGTGAGTTCCTTATCCTCAAGGTAAATATGACCGCTCTTGGGAGCGATAAGACCGGTGATAGTGTGCAAAATTGTCGTTTTGCCCGCGCCGTTTGCACCGATAAGCGCGATTACCTCGCCCTCGTTTACCTCAAAGGAAACACCCTTGATGGCATTTATCATGCCATAGTATACCTGAATATTTTCTACCTTTAACATTATTCGTCCTCCCCGATATAAGCAGTAATAACGCGGGGATCGTGAAGAACCTCTGCAGTGTCACCGCTTGCAAGTTCCTGTCCGAAGTTGAGCACGGTCACCTTTTCGCAAATGCCACCGACAAGTTTCATGTCATGCTCGATAAGCAAAATTGTCATGTCAAAGTTGTCGCGAACAAAACGGATTGTATCCATGAGTTCTGCAGTTTCATTGGGGTTCATGCCCGCCGCGGGTTCGTCAAGGAGCAAAAGTTTGGGATTAGTCGCCATTGCGCGCGCAATCTCAAGTTTTCTCTGCTTGCCGTAGGGGAGATTGCATGCAAGTGTGTTTCTGTCTTCTTTAAGTCCGAAGATGTCAAGAAGTTCCTTTGCGCGCTCGCGCATCTTCTTTTCAACCTCAAAGTGTTTAGGAAGACGGAACATGCTTGTAAAAGGAGAACATTTATACTCGGGAAGGTTATGGAGTGCAACCATCAGATTGCTGATAACAGTCATGTTGTTAAAAAGACGAATGTTCTGGAAAGTTCTTGCAATGCCCTTGCGATTGATAATCTCCTGCTTTTTGCCGGTGATGTCCTCGCCGTCAAGATAAAACTTGCCGGCTGTGGGTTGATAAACACCGGTGAGGAGGTTAAAGAGTGTGGTTTTACCAGCACCGTTGGGGCCGATAAGACCGTAAAGGTCACCTTTATTGATAGTGATGTTAACATTGTGTGCGGCTTTAAGACCGCCAAAGGAGATACCGAGGTTTTCGGTTTTAAGCATAACTTCGCTCATTATTTATTACCTCCTCTGTTATTTGCGCTGATGTCGCCATGAATGCTTTCGTCGGAGTCGGGAGCCATGTCGGTGGAAAGAAGCGCATCCATCTTAATCTTTGAAGGAACGCGTGCCCACTTTGCCTCATCGTCACGATGCTTTGAAGCATCATTCTTGCGGAATTTTTCTGCAAAAGCGCTGATGCTGTAGCGCTCTCTGAAATTCTTGAGCGCGGGAGCATTGCTGAAAATAACAACAACAATAAGAATTCCCGCATATACAACATTTTTAAGCGATGCAAGGTCGCCGGAAAGTTGACTTTGAAGCACAAAGTTAATTCCGGTAATGAACACAGCGGAAATAATCGAACCTGTGATACTTCCCATACCGCCAAGTACAACCATTACAAGAATTTCAATGGAGTAGTTATATGAGAAGAAAGAATAAAGTACGGGGGTGGTTGTATGCGCGTAAATTACACCCGCACAGCCCGCAAAGAATGCGGCAACGATAAATACAAAAAGTTTGTAAAATGTTACATTGATGCCCATTGCCTTTGCCGCGATTTCATTATCGCGGATGGCAGTAATCGCTCTACCGTGCTTACTTCTTACAAGGTTTTGCACAAGGATGAGCATTAAAATTGCCACAACAAAAACCACTATGAAAAGCACTGGAGCTTTTCTTGTGTCATAGCCGATAGTACCGGTAGTAAGACCTTTTTCAGCGCCAAAAATCTTTTGGTTCATGAAAATGTTTCTTACAATTTCACCGAAAGCGAGTGTTACAATTGCAAGATAGTCACCCTTGAGTCTAAGTGAGGGCAAACCGATGATAAAGCCGAAGATTGCCGCAAAAAAGCCACCAACGAGCATTGCGATGATGAGCACAAGAAGTTTCATATCGGGCATTACCGCTTTCAAAAGCACGGCAACAAGACCGCCTATATATGCGCCAACACACATAAATCCCGCATGACCAAGGCTAAGTTCGCCAAGAAAGCCTACAACCAAGTTAAGCGAAACTGCAAGGATGATGCCGTAGCCCATCTGTGCAAAAAGCTGTGCGGTAGAGGGGCGAAGACTGCCGGTGAGAAACATTACCAAGCCAACAGCCAAAAGTGCGCCAACGAGAGCATAGTTTATGAAATGTTTGATTTTAAAATTCTTCATTTTCAATACCATTCCTTAACTTAAACTTTCTCTCTTGTAATCTTGCCGAGAAGACCTGTGGGCTTAACGAGAAGAATAACGATAAGCAAACTGAACTTGATTGCAACGGTGTAGGATGAGAGGGGGGAGGCAAGGCAAAGTTTTTCAACAACGCCAAGAAGAATACCGCCAATCATCGCACCGGGAATCGAGCCGATACCGCCGATAACCGCCGCAGTAAATGCGGTGATACCGGGCATTGCACCAAGAGTGGGCGCCGCATTGGGAATCTGGAAAAGATAGAACATACCCGCAAATGCCGCAAGCGCAGAACCAACCGCAAAAGTAACGGTGATAATCTTGTTTACATTGATGCCCATGAGCACAGCGGCACCTCTGTCCTCGGATACCGCAAGCATTGCTCGTCCTGTCTTTGTACCCTTGATAAAAAGAGTAAGAGCAACCATTATGATAATGCCGCATACAAGAGTAACGGCCGCCGCGGTTGTGATACCGCGCTCATTGAGGAAAGGAATTGCGGGAAGCTGACGCCAAATTGCAGCAACAGGTCGCGGCTGTGAGCCGAAAACAAGCTGTGCAATACCCTGCAAGAAGTAACTCACGCCAATGGCGGTGATGAGTACCGCAAGGGGAGAAGCGCCTCTAAGCGGCTTATATGCAACTTTTTCAATGGTGATACCCAAGAGAGTACACAGTACAATCGCCAAAGCAACCGCTACAATGGGTGATGCGGTATATGAGAGTGTCATAACTATAGCGTACGCACCCACCATAATTACATCGCCATGCGCAAAGTTAAGCATTTTTGCGATACCGTATACCATTGTATAGCCCAAAGCAATAAGAGCATATATACTTCCTAAGCTGAGTCCGTCTATCAATGTTATCATAATCATTGCTCCTAACCTTTTTACTTGCATTTATTCTTGCAAACAAAAATAAGTTTAAATACAAATTTGGTTGGGCACGGTTCCGTGCCCAACCAAAGCCGTAATAAGTAAAATTACTTGTTGAGTTCGATAATTACAGGAACCTTGGTAGCTGCACCGGAAGCATCCCAAGTCATAGCGCCTGTTACACCGTTGTATACAAAACCTTCAGCGGTGATTGCAGTCTTAACCATTTCGCAAAGAGTGTCAGGGTCGATGGTAACATCATCAACGCCTGCTGCCTTCATTGCTTCGTAAATAGCCATAACTACATCGTAACCGTCTGCTGCAAACTGGTCAGGCTTTGCGCCGTAAGCAGTTTCATAAGCAGCAACGAATTCAGCAACATTTGCATCAGTGCTGTTTACATCGAAAGGAGTGATGTACTTAATGGTGTTGGTAACAGTTTCGTCGATCTGACCAGCAACGCCGTCAAGACCGTCGCAACCGAAGAGAACAGCATTAGAACCCTTTGCTACAGCAGCCTTAGCGATAAGACCTGCTTCGGTGTAGTAAATGGGAAGGAAGATAACATCGCAGTCCTTGAGAGCTTCTACCTGAGTGGAGAAGTCAAGCTTGTTTTCTGCGTTGAAGGACTTGGTGGTGTATTCAACGCCGAGTTCCTTCATCTTTGCATCAAAAGCTTCGTAGATACCGCTGGAGTATGTATCGCTTTCGTCGTAGATAGCACCGATCTTGGTGAAGTTAGCAACGAGTTCTTCAGCTGCGAGAACACCCTGGTCAGGGTCACCGAAGCAAACGCGGAATGCGTTGGGCTCAGCGATGCAGATGTCTGCAGATGCAGAAGGAGTCATGAAGAAAAGGTTGTCGTTAGCTGCCTTAGCTGCGAATGCTTCGCAAGAGCCGGAAGTAACGGAACCGAAGGAAATCTGCATGCCTGCCTCGAAGAGCTGGTCATAAGCAGAAGAAGCCTTGTCAGCTGCTGCCTGGTCGTCTTTGATGTCGAACTTGGAGTTCTTACCGTTAA
>JAZQWE010000018.1:0-5968 GCA_045632225.1 Eubacteriales bacterium
GCGCCAAAGCCTGCCTCGGTAATTGCATAGTCGCCAAGTTTCATTGCAAGGCGGGTTGCAGTAACTGAGTTGCAGCCATGCGCAATGTTAGCAAACGGGCCGCCGTGTACAAGTGCGGGAGTGCCTTCGAGAGTTTGTACAAGGTTTGGTTTGATCGCATCTTTAAGTAGCGCGGTCATTGCGCCTTGCGCGTTCAAATCGCCACAGCGAACGGGCTTGTCATCGTATGTGTAGCCAACAATAATGTTAGCAAGTCTGTTTTTAAGGTCGGTAATGGATGTTGCAAGGCAGAGCACCGCCATGATTTCGGATGCAACAGTAATGTCAAAACCGTCCTCGCGGGGAACACCGTTAACCTTACCGCCAAGACCGTCGGTCACATAGCGAAGCTGGCGGTCATTCATGTCCACACAGCGCTTCCATGTGATTTTGCGTACATCAATACCAAGTCTATTGCCTTGATGAATATGATTATCAAGCATTGCTGCGAGAAGATTGTTTGCAGCACCAATTGCATGAAAGTCACCGGTAAAGTGGAGATTGATGTCCTCCATTGGAACAACCTGAGCATATCCACCGCCTGCGGCGCCACCCTTAACGCCAAAAACGGGACCGAGAGAGGGCTCGCGAAGGGCAACCATTACATTTTTGCCGATGCGGCGAAGTCCGTCTGCAAGGCCGATTGTTGTAGTGGTTTTACCTTCACCTGCGGGTGTGGGGGTAATTGCGGTAACAAGTATAAGTTTGCCGTTTTCCTTTTTGCATTCTTTCATTATGGAAAGGTCAACTTTTGCCTTGTAGCGGCCGTACTGTTCAAGGTATTTATCTTCAATACCTGCAGTTTTTGCAATTTCGGTGATGGGTTTCATTTCGCACTGCTGTGCGATTTCAATATCGGAAAGATAAGCCATTTTTTATCTCCTTATATCAATTATTATCTACATTCTATTTTCGCGAATTTAAACGCTTTTGTCAAGATATAATGTGAAATTTAGGTCATATTTTTGCTTTAATTTTAATATTTTTTCAAAAAGGTGGTGGCGTTTTGGAAAAAGAATTTGATTATGCAAAACTTATTGACAGCGTTTGTGTACTTGCAAGTAAATTTCCGTTTTTAAAATTTGAATATCTTACCGAAAGTTTTATGGGTAGAGCGATACCTCTGCTCACGCTTGGTAGCGGTAAAAAGAACATATATTATGTAGGTGCACATCACGGTGCAGAGCGTATAACAAGTGCTGTGCTTGTAAAGTTTTTGAATGAATTTTGCGCGGCGGCAAAATCGGACAATTCGGTTTTTGGTATGAATTTTGACTATCTGTTAAAAACTCGCACGCTTATCATTATCCCTATGCTTAACCCCGATGGTGTTGAGATTTCTGCAAACGGAGTTCAAAAAGACAGTCTTTGGTATGGGCGACTTGTTAAAATGAACGGCGGCGAAGATTTTACTCATTGGCAGGCCAACGCGCGCGGTGTCGACTTGAACCACAATTATGATGCAGGATTTGAGGAATATAAGGAACTTGAGCCCTCGCTTGGAATTTTCGGCGGGTGTGCAACGCGTTTTTCAGGTGAAACGCCTGAAAGCGAGGTCGAGAGTGCGGCACTTTGCAATTACATGCGCTTCAAAATGCCCACAGCTTTGATGGCCCTCCATACCCAAGGGCGCGAAATTTATTTTGAGAGCGGGGGAGTGTGCCCAAAAAACTCAAAAGCGGTTGCCGCGTATCTGTCCGATATTACGGGGTATAAATGTGCTATGCCAAGCGGTGCTGCGGCATACGGCGGCTTAACCGATTATTGCATACAAAAACTCGGCATCCCGGCATTTACAATAGAATGTGGCAAGGGGAAAAATCCATTGCCGCCAAGTGAAACTTTGCCAATTTACCTTGAAATGCGAAAGGCGCTGTTTACTTTCCCTTCATTGTTTTGATAATTTTTCTTGTTGACAATAAAATAATCGTGTGTTACAATATATTTAACAATTAAGTTAAATGTTAAATGTGAGGTGATGACATGGGTATTCAAAACACAATGCGCGCACTTGCGGATGCAACGAGGCGCGAAATTTTGAATTTGCTCAAATGCGGAAAAATGTCAGCGGGCGAAATTTGTGAGCACTTTGATATAAGCGGTGCGGCGGTATCGCGCCATCTATCGGTATTAAAAGAGGCTGATCTTATATTTGACAGCCGCGACGGAAAGTTTATTTACTATGAACTGAATACATCCGTTCTTGAGGAAATATTGCTGTGGATAAGCGATTTGAAAGGAGAAAACAATGATTAAAAAGAATCTTGGAAAAATAATAATTTCATCAATTATAATACTATTACCGATACTTGCGGGTGTTTTGCTTTGGGATAGGCTTCCCGAGCAGATTCCCACACACTTTGGGCCAAACGGTAAAGCAGACGGGTGGAGCTCAAAAACTTTTGCGGTATACTTCATGCCTTTTATCATTCTTGCAATGCATTTTGCTTGTGTTTTTGCAACTATGCTTGACCCTAAACATAAGAATATTACAGGCAAACCTTTTGGAATTGTGCTGTGGATATGTCCGTCGCTTTCTACACTTATGAGTGTGATTATGTATTTAACCGCGCTTGAATATATGGTGAATGTTACTACCGTAATGATGCTGTTTATCGGTGCATTGTATTTTATAATCGGTAACTATCTTCCCAAATGCCGTCAGAACTACACCATAGGTATTAAAGTCCCGTGGACATTAAATGATGAAGGCAACTGGAATGCAACTCACCGCTTTGCGGGCGGTCTTTGGGTAGTGTGCGGACTTGTGCTTATCGCTTGTGCTTTCTTCAAATTTGCATGGATTGTGTTTGTATGCACCATATCCGTTATGGTATTTGCCCCAATAGTGTACTCGTTTTGGTATTATAAAAAGAAATAAAAAAGAGCCGAAAGGCTCTTTTTTATATATCATATCTGATTAAATCTTCAAATGTTTCGCGGCGGATTCCAACTCTCGGCTTGCCATCTTTGATGATTATAACGGCGGGACGGCAAATTCGGTTGTAGTTAGATGCCATTGAGTAGTTGTATGCGCCGGTGCACAGTACTGCCAAAATGTCGCCGCGCTCGGGGGATGCGATGGAAATGCCCTCACCGATAAGGTCGCCGCTTTCGCAACATCTGCCGGCGATTGTGCATACAAAATCGGGAGTTTTGTCGGCTTTCGAGGCATTGATAACGGTATATTCCGAACCGTAAAGTGCGTATCGTGGGTTATCGGTCATGCCGCCGTCAATTGAAACATAACTCTTGTAACCGGTGATTGTCTTAACACTACCGATTCTGTAAAGAGTAGTGCATGCATCTGCGATAATGCTACGCCCCGGCTCAAGCAAGATTGCGGGAGCCGCAATATTAAACTTTTCACAAGCGGCGTTAACATGCTCACCGAGTTTTTTGATGTTTGCGGGAATGTCAATTTCGGGGTGGGAGTCAACATATCTAACGCCAAAACCGCCGCCAAGGTTGATATATTTTGCAACAAAGCCGAGCGTTGCTTTTGCACTTGCCGCAAAAGCAATCATAATGTCAGCGGCATCACAAAACGGCTCGCTTTCAAATATCTGTGAGCCGATGTGACAATGGAAACCTTCTACATCTACATTTTCAAGGGTCATTGCAAACTTTAAGAGTTCCATCGCCTGACCGGTTTCAATTGCGGTGCCGAATTTTGAGTCAACACTACCCGTGCTTATCTTTGCATGGGTGTGGGGATCGATTCCGGGAGAAAGACGGAGTAATACACGCTGTTTTACGCCGTTTTCCTTGGCGATTCTATTGATGGAAACGAGTTCTTCGCGGTTGTCTGCAACAAAGCGACCAATGCCGACTTTGATGCCAAACGCAATGTCATCATCGGTCTTGTTATTTCCGTGAAAATAAACATATTCAAGAGGGAAATTTGCGGCGTTTGCTACATAAAGTTCTCCGGGAGAAACTACATCTGCACCCATGCCTTCACTCTCAATAATGGAGTAAAGCGACTTAAAACAGAATGCTTTGCCTGCGTAAAGCGGCTTTGATCCGCTTGGCAGATACTTTTTAACCGCATCGGTATACACGCGGCAATTTGCGCGAACTCTGTCCTCGTCGAGTACCATCAAAGGCGAGCCGTATTCGTTTATGAGTGAAACGGCATCAAGTCCCGCAATGGAAAGATGACCGTCTTTGTTAACTGAAAGATTTGAGTATAACATCTTTTTACCTTACTTAACCATATTTTGCATGGTATACATGCCTGCCTCTTTACCGAAAATCCATTTTGCAGCGGCGATTGCACCGTCAGCAAAAACGCTGCGGCTCATTGCGCTGTGTGAAACGGTGATAATCTCGTTTTTTGTTGCGAGAATAACCTCATGCTCGCCAACGATACTGCCAGCTCTAACTGCATGGATACCGATTTCATTCTTTTCACGCTCGCGTCTGCCACTTCTGCCAAGCATAAGTGTAAGATTTTCGCGCACAGTTTTGATTGCATTTGCAAGCATCAAAGCGGTGCCACTTGGTGCATCGAGTTTTGCGCTGTGGTGCTTTTCAATGATTTCAATGTCAGCGTCGGGGAGCACCTCGGCGCTTTTTTTAGCAAGTTCGCAAAGAAGTGCAACACCCATCGACATGTTTGCGGAGAAGAATACGGGAACATTTTTTGCAAGGTCTTTTGCTATTTCAAGTTCTTCTTCGGTCTGACCTGTGGTGCAAAGCACAACGGGTACATTGAATTTTTTAGCATATTCCGCAACTTCAACTATTGCGCTGTGGTGCGAAAAGTCAATGATTACATCTGCGCCGATGTCATAAGCAGGGAAGGCGGTCATTTGCACAGCGGTTGAAGTTTCAAAGGACTTGTCAACCTCGCAAATGACATTCATCGAACCGTCTTTTTTAGTTGCGGCAATAACTTCCTTGCCCATTCGGCCCATGGCGCCGTTTAAAATTATATTCATATTAAACATTTATACCAACATTGCGCATTGCATCGAGCAATACAGCCTTGGTATTTTCCTCCATAGGTGTAAGGGGCAAGCGGAGATAGTCCTCGCAATAGCCCATTGCCGCCATTGCCGCCTTAACGGGGATGGGGTTAACTTCTGAGAAAAGCGCATCAATGAGGTAGTGATATTTGTACTGAAGTTCAGCGGCGCCTGCGATGTCGCCGTTAAAGAAACGGTTGCAAAGTTCAACTGTTTCTTTGGGGAGGAGGTTGGAGATAACCGAAATTACGCCACAGCCGCCAAGCGACATGAGCGGAACGATCTGGTCATCGTTACCCGAGTAAAGGTCGAGTTTGTCATGCACAAGTGACATGGTTTCAACTATTTTTGAAATGTTGCCGTTGGCTTCTTTAATTGCAACAATGTTGGGGTGGTCGGCAAGTGCCGCATATGTTTTAGGCTCGATGTTAACACCGGTACGTGAGGGGACATTGTAAAGAATTACAGGAACTGTGCTCTCATCTGCAATAGCTGTGTACATTTTGATAAGGCCTTTTTGGGTAGCCTTGTTGTAGTATGGAGTTGTAACAAGGATAGCGTCTGCGCCTGCCTCGCAAGCATGGCGGGTAAGTTCAAGTGCGTAAGCGGTATCGTTTGAACCGGTGCCTGCAATAATCGGCACACGACCTGCGGCACGCTCAACTGCAAAAGAAATTGCGGCGCGGTGTTCGTCGTCTGTGAGGGTAGAAGCCTCGCCCGTTGTACCGCAAACTACAAGAGCGTTGATGCCTTCTTCTATCTGCCAATCAATAAGCTTACCAAACGCATCGTAGTCAATGCCGTTTTCGGTAAGAGGAGTGATGAGCGCAGTCGCAACGCCCTTAAATACAGTATTCTTCATAAAAATTCCTTTCTATCATAGAAAAAGCAGCCAATCCATACGGATTGGCTGTCAGTAAATACATTTTGCTTGAAAAAATTTCAAAATCTATTAA
>JAZQWE010000019.1:0-5638 GCA_045632225.1 Eubacteriales bacterium
GTCGCTCACTTGGCATTGTGCTTCAGGATACCAACCTCTTTACGGGCACGGTTATGGACAATATCCGATATGGCAGACTTGATGCAACCGATGAGGAGTGTATCAACGCGGCACGCCTTGCGGGTGCGGATGATTTTATCACCCGTTTGCCGGGCGGCTATGAAACCATGCTCCAAAACAACGGCGCAAACCTTTCGCAGGGTCAGCGTCAGCTTATCGCAATTGCGCGCGCCGCGGTTGCAGATCCTCCCGTTATGATTTTGGACGAGGCGACCTCCTCAATCGACACCCGTACCGAGGCAATTGTTCAGCGCGGTATGGATAAACTCATGGAGGGACGCACGGTATTTGTAATCGCGCACCGTCTTTCCACGGTTAAAAACTCGGATGTTATCATGGTGCTTGACCACGGTGAAATCATTGAGCGCGGCGACCATGACAAACTCATTGCCGAAAAGGGCACATATTATCAGCTTTACACCGGCGCATTTGAACTTGAATAACAGAGAAAAGAGGTTCTCCGAAAGGAGAACCTCTTTTTGCAAACTGAAAATTATGTATCATTTGGGATAAAAGTATCATAGTGGATATTTTAAAGTGCATTCAGTTGTGCTATACTGACAATGCGATAGTTTATTATGTGCCAAATGAACATCAAAAAGCACAAATTTTTAAAAAAATAGTGGCTTTTTGTACGGTTATTGCGGCCGATAAACTGCGTATGTCTGCAAGGTAAAGGAAATACGGCTTGGCAGACATATTAAATCTGCAAATCTTTTTGGATAAAATATTTTAATAGGAGGTTTTTCTATGAGCAAAAAGATTTTGAGCGTTCTGCTTACTCTTTGTATGCTTCTTGGCATGTTCCCCGTAGTGCTTCCCGTAAGCGCTGAGGAAGATGTGCTTCCCGATGTGGAAAACACAGAGTATACAGCGATTGCAGACGCAGACACACTCGTTGCCCTTATGGCAAACTCTGCTGCTTGGGGCGGCAATTACAAGTTGACTGCGGATATCGACCTTACTGATAAGGCCGTAACTCCCATCGGTACTGATGATGTACCTTTCACCGGTACATTTGACGGTGGCAACTACTCTGTTACCGGCTTCAATCTCGATACTACCGGTCAGAATATTGCTTTCTTTGGTAAAGTAAAGAATGCAACTATCAAAAACCTTACCGTTTCCGGTAGCGTTAAAACCAACAACAGCCGTAACGGCGGTCTTGTGGGTGTAGCGCTCGGTACTGTAGTTATTGATAACTGTACATCCGATGTTGATGTAACCGTTCCCGGTGCAGGCGCACTTGGCGGTATCATCGGTACTGTTGACCTTTCTACAGCTGCAAATATTTCTATCACCAACTGTACAAACAGCGGTGATATTAAGGGTACCGCATATATCGGCGGTATTATTGGTTATGTAACCGGTTCCAAGGGTTACACCATTCTTGTTGACGGTTGTACAAATACCGGTACTATCACAGGTACCAAGTCCAGCGACTACACTTGTGCGGGCGGTATTATTGCTAATGCTGTGGGTACTTCTACTGCAGCCGGCAACAGCATTACAATTACAAACTGTGCAAACTACGGTCCCGTTAGCGCGGCTTACAAGTATGCTGCAGGTATTCTTGCTTGCCTTGGTGGCCCCACCGGTACTAACCTCAAGTATTCCTTTACCGCAACTATTGAAAACTGCTATAACGCAGGCGAAATTACAGGTACTACCAGCGGTTCTATTTTCGGTCTTATCCGTCCTGCTGTAAATACTGCAGGTACAGAATATACCATTAACAATATCATGTCCAGCGACACCACCGCAAAAGCAATTGTCGGCGGTTTCGGTTCAGGTAGCACAAGCGTTACCGCTACATATACTCTTAACAATGTATACAGCGTTTACGGTTCCGCTCTCTACGAGTCCACAACCACTAAATATTTTGCTACTGTTGCTGACACCTTCTACACAGTTAATTCCACCGCTGAAGAACTCAACACTCTCGCGGCAAACGAACTTTGGGTTGGCGATGCAGAATGCGGCGTAGAACTCAAGTCCTTCCATGTACACGCCCCCATCTATGTATCCGACGGTAATGACGGCCACCATTCTTACTGCCGTTGCCTTGACGATTCACAGCTTACAGGCACCGTAGCTCATGTAAACGATGAGTTTGGCGTATGTACTCTTTGTAACTTCACCTCCTGCGACCACGCGGCGGCTGAATATACAATCACCACAGCTCCTACATGTACAAAAACCGGTCTTAAGGACTACATCTGCCCCACATGTAAGACTGTTCTCGCAACTGAAGTAGTTGCTGACATCGACCCCGATGCTCACACCAAGACTACACTCCACATCTTTAATGACTACGACAACTCCGGCGTAATTCAGTATCGCTACGATTGCTGTGATGCAGTAGTATTTGAAGATGATACCTTCTTCACCGACATCTATGTTTCCACCGTTGGTAACGACCTTTCCAATGTTGATGCAGTTGTTGGTGACAGCGCAGAAAATGCATTCCTTAGCTTTGCAGATGCAATGGTTTATGCGGCGGCTTCTGCTACTGTAAACGGCGAAGCAACCATTCACATTGTTGACAAGGCTGCTATCACTGTAAAGAACAACTACACATTCCCCGCTTATGACGGTGTTGTTACCGTTACCGGCGGCGAACTTGAGTTCACCAGCACTTCTTTGGTAGCTGCACATGTTAACGGCAGCATGGTTTTTGAAAATATTAAGTTCATCGGTTCTGATACAGGCGTAATTTTTGCTGCTCGCGGAAACGATTTGGTTATGGGCGAGGGCATCGTTTGCGAAGGCAAGTTCTATGTTCTCGGCGGCTGGAACGGCTCTGCTAAGGACGCAGAAGGCAATTCTGTTGGCGGCGAACTTAACTCGAACATCACCGTTCGTTCCGGTAAGTGGCATGCAGTAGTGGGCGGCAACCGCGTTGCTTCTCTCGGCCACTTCGGTACTCACAACATCACCGTTGGTACCGTAAATGATACCGATACACTTGAGATTAACCTCTTTGCTCCCTTCCACCTCAGCGGCGGCGAGCTTTTGGCTGACTCTACATCCACTATCGTTGTAGACGGCAAGCTCAGCATCACCAAGATGTATGCTAATATCACCACCGCTGCTAACGCACCCGTTTGCGAAAACTTTGTTTATACCATCAATTGCTTCCTTATGACAAATGCAGACATCACAACTGAGTTTGAATTTGTTAACTATGCGCCTGCATCCACCATTATCTGGAATGTATACGCAGATGACCGCAATGAAAATGCACTTGTGGATGCGCAGGGAATTGTTGCGGCTGATAACATTACTGTTAACCAGCTTACATACAAGCAGTATTGCTCCACCGTTCTCAACCACAATGGCGCAGTAAGCGGCACTTGTGACAACTGTGGCGCAACAATCGTTGACACAACCGCATGTGTACATACAAACACCGAACTTCAGGACATCGTTGTTTCTACCTGTAAGGTAAACGGTACTGCAACCGTATTCTGTAACGACTGTCTTACTGTTGTAAGTTCTAAAACTCTTGAACTTGACCCTGCTAACCATGCAGACAACACCAACTATGTATGGACTCAGAACGCTGAAACCGGTGCTTATGAAATCATTTGCTCCGAGTGCGGCGCGGCAGAGCGCAGCCAGACCGAGCTTCCTACCGTTCATGTTGCTAACTTTGGTGGCGTTGTAGGTGACGATACTGCAGACGGCTTCACTTCTGCTACTGCGGTTGCAACTCTTGTTGAGGCTGTTAACCGTATTAAGAATGTTGGCGGTACTGTTCGCATTACCAAGGGTTATGAACTCAAGGAAAACATCACTCTTCCCGAGTGGAACGGCACTATCACATTCTCTTCCAATGATTTCACCAATAACGGTGCTACCGTTAATGCAGGCTTCAACATTACAAAGCATGAAGTTCGTATTTACCTCGGCGGTAATGCTATATTCGATGATATTATGTTCAAGGGTACATCCAAGAAGGACGTAAACGACGCAACTGCCGATGTATTCCGTGCAATCATCTCCGCTAACTGGAATGACATCGAATTCGGTCACATCCGTTACCAGACATTTGCAACTGTTTACCTTGTTGCCGGTTACTACGGTGTGAAAGAAAGCGACACCACCGAAAAGACCGTAAACATCAAGCTTGACGGTCCTACCCGCTCCGGCACTTCTACAACACATCCTTACTTCTTCGAGAGAGTTTACCTCGGCAGCGTATTCTCTGCCGGCGATATTGAAGCTTCCAACAAGACAGTAAACCTTACTGTTCAGGACGGCTTTAAGGATGTAAAGACTACCACAAGAACCATGGCGGCTACTATCCGTTTGGTTTATACCATGTCAACAAGCGCTACACGCGCCTATGCTACATCTGTTACTAACAACTGCTCCGCTGTTGTTACCTTTAATGACAATACAAATGTTTTGATGTTCCGTACAGGTGACACCAATACAGGCTATGATGTAGTTCTCAATGCTGACGGTTCTGTTAAGACTCCCGCGGCTGCGGCTTGCCTTGACAACCTCACCGTAAACCTCCTTGGCAACTCCGTGGTTGGTGATATGGCGGCTGACGATGCTATCGGTTTGGCTGCTGTAACCGGTTCTTTCCAGATTAAGAATGCAAAGAACACCGTTATCAACATTTCCACCGAGGCTGAGGGCAGAACCACAAAGCTTCCTCATACTCCTTTCTTCTATAAGTACGGTAATTTTGTAAATGAAGAAGCTACCGCTACCGTTAACGGCGGTTCTCACTCCTTTGTTCCCACAATCTCCACCTTTGTTCGTGAATCGGCTCGTCCTGACGGTTTGTATCCTTACACCGTACTCGCTAACATTACCGATGACTGTACATGGGGTGACTGGGTAGAAACCACAGCGGCAACTCCCACCAAGGCAGGCGTTGAAACCTCCACTTGTACAGTTTGCGGCCGTGCAAAGACTCGTGCACTTGAGTATGTTTGCACCGCTCATGCATACATCGCAAAGGCAGACGGCACATACTATTGCGCAAACGGTTGCGGCACAGTTGATGCTCCCACAGCTCCTGTTGTT
Organism: Eubacteriales bacterium; assembly: GCA_045632225.1. Lineage (GTDB taxonomy): Bacteria > Bacillota > Clostridia > Oscillospirales > CAG-272 > UMGS902. Next base: position 5,107 of record JAZQWE010000019.1, read on the forward strand.
GTAGCGGCTGTTCCTGCAACAGCAGTAAACGGCACCGTTACTGTTAATGTTAAGGTTAGCGCAACCACTCCTTTCGCTTCTGCTCACTTTGTAGTTAAGGCTCCCAAGGGTCTCACTCTCACCGGTGCGGTTTCCGTTCTTGGCGAAGCAGGCGAAACTAACGGTTGGACTCTCACCGGTGCAGATGCCGTTGAAGCTCCTTACACTATGGTACTTCTCAACATGGCGGCTGTAGATGCAACTATCGATGATGTTGTTGCGGCTCTCACCTTCACCGCAGACGAAACATTTGAAAGCGGCGTTGTTGAAGTTGAGGTTGTTGAAGCAATCAATGTTGCTGAAGAAGCAGTTGATGCACTCGCAGTTGCGGCTGAAATCACCGTTGCAACCACTCCTTCTTGCGACCACGCAAACACCACTACCACAAACACCGCAACATGTACAGAAGGCGGCGTTGAAAAGGTAGTTTGCGAATGCGGCGAAGTTATTTCCGAAACCGCTGTAGAAGCACTTGGCCACGCATGGGATAACG
>JAZQWE010000020.1:0-1214 GCA_045632225.1 Eubacteriales bacterium
CAACAAACGGCGCGTTTTCTTGTCGCTCTGATTTCACGGTTTCCATGGGAGCGCCCTCGGCGAAAAAGTCCTCGATTCGTGAGGCGCTTGCCACGGCTTTTGTAGTTGTTACGATAAAGTTTGCAAATTTTACAAGCTCGATAAGTATCTGCGACATGTAGTCATAGAGCGCAAGGAGCGCACCTTGGGTGATAATGCCGCTTTCGATGCGGATTGCGCCCGTATAAATGAGTGCAATTATTGCAAAGTTGATTATAAGATATGTAAGGGGATTTAACAAAACCGAAATGCCCGAGGTGAATTTTTGAATGGCAAAAAGGTCCTCGTTGTTTTTGTCAAACTCTTTTTTCTCCTCATCTTCTGCGCAAAAAGCACGGATAACGCGTGCGCCCGTCAGGTTCTGACGAGTGGTGCGCAGAACTTTTTCAAGGCTTTTCTGCACCTTTTTGAAAAGGGGAATAGTAATGAGGATAATCGCAAAAACCACCGCAAGCAAAAGGGGAACGGCAACAGCAAAAATAAGTGCACATTTTACATCAATCAAAAAAGCGCAAATCACCGCGCCGAAAACAACGATTGGTGAGCGCATGAGCAAGCGGAGTGTTATGTTAACGCCCGTTTGCACCTGATTTACATCGCCCATCATACGGGTGAGGATGTTGGATATGCCCGCTTTGTCGAGGTCTGCGTGGTTGAACTTTTGTATCTTTTTGTACATGTCAGAGCGCAAGTCCTTGGCAACGCCGACCGCCGCTTTGGCAGAGAAATACTGTGCTGTAACGGCAAAGGCATAGCCAAGCGCGCAGAAAAGCACAAGGATAAGGCAACGGCTAATGATATAGCCTTTGTCGCCGTTTTTAATGCCTATATCAACAAGGTCCATTATCACAACGGGCACAAGCAGTTCAAAAGTAGCCTCAAGCATTTTGAAAAGCGGTGCTAAAATCGAAAGTAATTTGTATTTTGAAAGATATTTCAGAATTTTTTTCACTTTTTCATCTCCTGAGAGGAAGTTATCTTTATAATTATACCATTTTGAGAAAATAAATGCAACGATAAATTATAGGTTATGTGCACGATTAAAAACACCTCATCCACCGCGTAGCGGTCCCCCTTCCCCTTCTGGGGAAGGCTTTAAGATGAAGATTTTCGCTCATAAAGAGCGAAAATCAACTATAAATAGCCTTCTCCTGTGGGAGAATGGTGACATAGCG
>JAZQWE010000021.1:0-15826 GCA_045632225.1 Eubacteriales bacterium
AAAAAAATGATTATATTTATCTCGACCCACCCTATATTGGACGAGACACATCCTATGTTGGGGAATGGCCTGAATTTGAGGCAGTGCAATTAGCAGAACATGCCCATAGTACGCCCGCAAATGTTTGTCTATCTATGTGGAAAGAAAACGAATTTCGCCGAAACGAGCACCTTTTTGAGTATTGGTCGGATTTCTCTTGGTATGAGCAGAACCACTATTATCATATCGGTGCCAAAGAAACAAATAGACATCCCATGATAGAAGTGTTAGCAATTAAAAGATAAGAAAGAGGAGAGTTTTCACTCTCCTCTTTAACTTATCAATGAGAATCTTTGTATTGTTGGATTCTTTGAAGAACTACATCTTTATCAAACTCGTGCAGCAATTCTACACTACCAATGTTTTTAGGTAACCATTCTAGAAAAGCACCCAGTGAAGTATATGCTTGCTCCGCAGCTCTGTATTTAGGATAGTATTTCCAGTAAATATCAAATGCATCTTGACCTAATTCATTAAACGGTCCATTTCCAGCCTTAAAATCCAAAAACTTTCTAGAAGCAAAAGAACCTATGTTTTCCGTATTTCCTGAACCTGGTTTGTCACCTGCAATTTTATATTTCTCTTGCATAAAATATTGCACATCATAATATGGAAATTCTATTTCTGATCGGCTTGAATAGTCATATACGCGACTTTCTTGTGCGCAATCATTTCTTTTATAAACAAAACCAATTACATAATGCTTAACATAGTCTGTGTACACATATTCAATATTTTTGGTGTTATTGCGCATATACGAACCAAAGGAGCCAAGAGTGAATTTAATTGTTGATTGATCAGAATCGATGTATGTAGTTTTTATATCAATAGCTATTTTTTCTTTGGAATCTGCCGATTTCATCATAATAAAATCAGGATATACTGTTTGTGAATCAGGTGTTCGTAGAATATATCCGTTTTCGTTGGCTATTTGCTCAAGAACTGGCTGTGCAAACATTTCAAAGATTCTTCCGATGATTTTTGAGTCCGTTCCCAAAGTGTGAATCTTATTGTTAGAATCCAAAATGCCGTATGCTTCAAAATTTACATTAACCATCTTCCTATAAAAACTGTCAATAATAATATCAGACATTTATTTATCCTCCAAAAACAATTTATAGGTATCGATTTCCAGAGCATCAGCAATTTTTTGAATGTTATCAAGGGAAATACTCCGGCGAAAACACTCAATATCACTGATATAAGTTCTGTGTAATCCGCAGAGTTCGGCAAACTTTTCTTGAGACACTTTCTTTTGTGTGCGGTACTTTCTCACGTTAGTTCCAAAAACTTTTATAATATCCATTATCTTCACCTCAACAAATTACTACATTTATTTTAGTTAATAGAACACAATACGTCTACATACAATAAGTGTACGCAAAAAGAGGCTTGGTATGATACCATATTGAAAACATTCCATTTTTCTTAAAATGCACCAAAAATTTCGTCTTTGCAGCAAAACGGCTGAGTGGTGCAAAATTTGCACCAAGACACTTGGGTATCAAAAATTGCGTTATAATTCAATGTAAAAAGCACCCTTCGGGGTGCTTTTTGCGTTGGTTGAAGGGTGGTTGATTTGCTTCTGCGCTTAAAAGCCGCAAGGCTTTTAAATAGGGCTCGCACGCGAGACCTTGCAGGTCATCAAATCCTGTCACTTTGCCCAAAGAACGCAGACTGTTTGATAGAATAGCTTGTCATTTTTTGTTTCTTAATTTGCGTAAATCTTCTTGAATTTATTAGCGTATACACCATTGAAGTTATCAAGTTTGAAGGAACAAAAACAGAAGTATCGGAAGATAAGAAATCATTTAACATTAAACCAATAAATGTTGAAAATGGTAAAACTGTAATACTTGCATTATACGACGGCGATGTGTTTGTAGAAATGCATGCCGCAATATATGAGGGAAGTGTGATTCCTTTCACAACCGACAAGGCATACACAAGTGCAAAGGTTATGGTTTGGGATAATTTGATTACCCTTGCCCCCGTATGCAATGTCGAAATCGTAGACTAATTTTATAAAAGCCCGATAATATCGGGCTTTTATTTTTTTAACATTTCTTTGCTTGTAAATTCATATACTGATTATATGAATTTATATCAACTGTTTTATGAATGTATCAATATTAAATACAGCGCGGTGGGGTGCTGTGCAAACTATGCACTGCGGCGCGAGGGCGGCACGCTGTACATATTTTTTGAAAAATCGGTAGAGGCAGCAGATTGGATAAGAAATTTTGATTTTCCGTGTAGGGTATATAAAAAATTTCATGTTCACAAAGGTTTTTTGCAGGTGTGGGAACTTATTGAGCCGAAAATACGCGCCTTTATACTTGATTTAAGCGTTGAAAAAGTTATTATTGCCGGCTATTCTCACGGCGCCGCAATTGCTGTGCTGTGCCACGAATATGTGTGGTATAACCGCCCCGATTTGCGCGAGAAAATTGACAGCTTTGGCTTTGGTTGCCCAAGAGTGATGTGGGGAATAAAAAATGAAGATATTAAACGCCGCTTTGAGCGTTTTACCGTTGTAAGAAACATTGATGACATTGTCACCCACTTGCCGCCGGCGGCACTTGGATATTTTCATGTCGGAAAACTTGTCAAAATAGGCGAAAAGGGAAGATATACGCGCTTTGAGGCGCACCGTGCTGAAAATATTCTAAAGGAAATATCCGCCGCACAAGGTGCAGCAAAAATATTTTAAAAAAGAAATAAACTTTGTAGCGTATTTTCAAGAAACATATTGCAATGCCTGAAAAAATACTGTAAAATGTATGTGTAAAAATATGCTTTAAGGAGTTTGGATATGAAAAATTTTGAATTCAAGCAAAATGGCAACGTATACGAGCTTACCAACGGAAGCACTGCGCTTCTCACCATTCCGGTAGTTGACGGTGCCACCGATACTTTTGAAAAGATTGAAGACGGTGCTTGGAAGTGGACAAGAAAGCTTTCTGCTCCCACCGATAATATGCGCATGGAGTTTGACACCGCAAGTGCGCCCAAGTACACCATGGTTCCTGCTGTAAACTACAACGGCAACGGTTGGGGCGACAGCGAGGAGTATGTTGGCGACAGCTTTGAGGGTACACCTTGGACATACGAATGGCACAGAGTTATGATTCCCGCATGTACATACACCGAAATGGACAACGCTTTTGCGGTTGCTCTTATGGCGGTTCAGGATGACACCCCCTCTTGCTCTCTCTTTAAGGTTGAGAGCGGCATGGAGCGTCATGCACTTGTATGGCCCGAGCAGGCAGGCCCCAAGATGCTTGGCAGACATGAGTGGAAAGAAGCTTATATGGGCACAATGGAACCCCGCGATACTTTCGAGGGTATCATTTTTGCATGCCCCGTTGAAATCGAACGCCATCAGGTTCGTACTCTCCTTGACTTTGCATGGAGATTCTACGGTCACGCTCTTCCCGCACCCATGCAGCCCGAAGATATGTGGCGCTACAGCATCGCATTTATGAAGTCACTTTGGACCAAGGAAAAGGACGGCTTTGTTGCGTTCAACCGCGGTCTTCAGTGGTACAACTCCTCTTGTTTCTATGCAAAGCGCGACCAGATCAAGTACGAACTTGGTTGGGTAGGTCAGAGCGCTTCTGCATCCAATACTCTTCTTTATGAATATCTCCGCACCGGCGATGAGGATGCATACAACAAGGCGGCAATGTGTCTTGATGCATGGCCCAAGTATACAAAGCTTGACGGTGTAGAAGGTCTTGTACAGATTAAGTTCGACGGTGCTCCCGTTGACCAGACAAGAGATATTCCCGTTGACGCTTGTAACCTCGGTCAGGGCGCGGTACAGTACTTCCTTGCGGCAGACCTCATGGAAAAGTGCGGCACTCCCCGTCCCGAATACATTGATTATGCAATGGGTATGGTAAACTTTGTTGTTGACCATCAGCTCGAGAGCGGCGAGTTTGCAAAGAGTTGGAACAAGGACGGTAGCGTTCGTCAGCAGAACGGTACTATCGGCGCGTTCCTCATCCCCGCAGTGCTTGAAGCGTTCAAGCGCACCGGCGATGAAAAGTATCGCACAGCCGCTATCAAGGCATTTGATTGCTACTACAAGGAACTTTCCGACAACGGCTTTACCACCGCAGGTGCACTTGATACCTACTGTATCGATAAAGAGTCTTCTTCTCCTCTTCTTGAGGCGGCGCTCGCTCTTTATGATGTAACCAAGGATGAAAAGTATGTTACCGCGGCAGAGGATGTTGCATGGTACATCAGCACATGGATGATGCACTATACTGCAAAGTATCCCGCAGAAACCACCCTCGCAAAGATTAAGTACGATACTCTCGGTATCACCGCTGTTTCCACCGGTCACAATGCGGTTGACCAGTATTGTCTCCGCGATGTAAAGGGCTTCCTCAAGCTTTATGACATTACCGGCAAGAAGCATTGGGAAGAGAGAGGTATGGCACTTTGGTGCGCGGCTTCTCAGCTTATTTCCGACGGTACTCTTTGCATCAGAGGAAAGGTTCGTCCCGCAGGTTCTCAGGACGAGGCTGTATTCCAGACTCGTTGGGGCCGTCCCACACTTCCTCCTTTCAATCCTTCCGAATGGCTCGTTATGTGGCCTTGCGCATTCCGTATGGAAACTCTCCGTGCTACAGATGACTGGTCTGTATTCAAGCGCGGCGTAGATGTAATCGAAGGCAAGATTTAAGTTTTTTGAGATTGTTGGAGCCTTTAAAAAAGGCTCCAACTTTTTTTTAAAAAAATATTAAAATTTTTTTAAAAAAAGTGTTGACAAGTTAAATCCTTTGTGCTATACTAATTTTCGTTGGTGCCACGGCATCTTAAATGGCGGAATAGCTCAGCTGGCTAGAGCAATCGGTTCATACCCGATAGGTCGTGGGTTCAAGTCCAACTTCCGCTACCATATTCGGCCCGTTGGTCAAGCGGTCAAGACACCGCCCTTTCACGGCGGTAACGGGGGTTCGATTCCCCCACGGGTCACCAAAAAAACAAAAAGCATCGCATTGCGATGCTTTTTTGTTTTTTCGCTGAGTTGGGCCTATGAAGAAGACCGCTCCATCGCGAAGAGAGGGATCACGGCTTGTATAGCAAGACATTGGGGTTCTGATTCCCACAAAGTTGAATTTTTTCATAATTTATGCTACAATAGTATCATCAATGAAAGGAGGTTTTCTTATGCAAATTCCGTTGCAAATTGAATATATGCTCAAAAAACTTGCAAACAATGGATATGGGGCATATCTTGTTGGCGGCTGTGTGCGCGATTTTTTGCTTGGAAAAACTCCTGACGATTATGATATAACCACAAGCGCTTTGCCGGATGAAACAATGGTTGTTTTTGACGGCGAAAAGGTTATCCCCACGGGGCTTAAACACGGCACGGTTACTGTGATTTACGACGGTGTCGGCGCGGAGATTACCACCTATCGCACCGAAACAACATACAGCGACGGCCGTCACCCCGACAAGGTGGAGTTTTCGCGCGATATAGCCGATGATCTTTGCCGCCGCGACTTTACCGTTAATGCAATGGCAATGGGGCAGAGCGGCGAAATTATCGACCTTTACGGCGGTAAAGATGACCTTGAAAACAAAGTAATTCGCGCTGTGGGTAACCCAATGGAGCGTTTTACCGAGGATGCACTTCGTATACTTCGCGTCTTTCGCTTTTCATCTAAACTCGGCTTTGACATTGAAGAAGAAACTTTAAAAGCCGCTGCCAAACTTGCACCGCGTCTTTCGCTTGTTTCAAGAGAGCGCATTTTTGTTGAACTTGAAAAACTTATTTGCGGCAAATTTGCAGGCAAGACATTGAAAATAATGCTTGAAAATAAAATTTTTGATTGCATTTTTGATCACCCGCAGATTAACACCGCGGCACTTGAATATATTGACAAGATACCGCCGCTTTCATACACAAGATTTGCGGCATTGTTTCTTTATGATGAGCGCATAAATGCACATGTAAAGTCTTTAAAACCGTCAAATGAATTTGCTGTGGCGGTGAAAAACATCGCAGAATGTACACTTCCCAAAAACGGTGATAAGCCAACACTTCGCAGAGTGCTTTCAAAGTATAAGCATTTTGCAATAGAGCGCGCAATGGCTGAAAATATGGGCGAAATCGGCAATAAACTGTTTGAGATTTTCGATGCAGAGAAGTGCTTTTCAGTATCCGACCTTGACATCGGCGGGGAGGATATTGCGCGCCTTACATCGCGCCGCGGCAAGGAAATCGGGCAGGCTTTGCAACTACTTTTAGAGGCTGTTTTTGATGAAAAAGTTGAAAATAATTTTTTTGCTTTAACAGAGTATCTTAAAAAAGTTGACAACGCGGTAAAAATGTAGTACAATAATATGTAATATAAAAATATAGGAGGGTAATTATGGCAAACGATGTTAGCTATATTGAATATAAAGGCAGAGCGTTTGTTCGTGAGAACGACACTATCTGCTACGGTAACATGACCGATCCGTATGTGCTTTATATGATGATTATGTCATATAAAAAATTCGGCAACACAGAAATTCCCGATAAAATTCTCATTCAGGTGCTTTCGACCGACAAAACAAAGAACTTTGCAGACAGAATTGTAAAGCAAGGTGAAAAGAACGGTCTTTACGATGCGCTTGACATCGGTGTAATTTGGCTTGAAAGAGCACTTGCATAAAATTAACGGCACAGTCCAATTTCTTGGGCTGTGCCGTTTTTTTGGCATAAGAAAACCACATGCTAAGCAGGCGGTTCAAAAAGCTTTAGCTATGCATAGATATTTTTTCCGAGCGAAGCAAGGGATCCACTTCTCCTGCGGGAGAAGGGGGACCGCCGCAGCGGTGGATGAGGAGCAAGTCCTATATAGAACACCTCATCCGTCCAATGCGACCTACGATCGCTATGCCACCATTCCCCCTACTGGGGAATGCTCAAGGTAGAGCCACATTTGTGGCGGCAGGGCAACAACTGCATGCGTCAATTTTTTTTGGACGAGCCTATAGGCTCAGCCGGTATCATGCCATAAGGGGACTTGTGTAAACCACCGGCGTGGCCGGTGGTTATGGTTAGTTTTTAATTTTTATTTCAATTGTGCCGTCGGTGTGATATGTAATGGCTTCGCCTTTGAAAGAGATGTCCTTTGCGGCGGCAAGATATGCATCAATCGAGGGATATTCAACCTCTTTTTCGGCAATTACTTTTCGCGCAAGTTTTGCATCTTGCTCTAAAAGGTGTAAAAGCACTCCACTTTGCAATTTTGCATTACTTACGCACCCTTCATACGGGTCACGCGGACGGTAGTCCTTGGTGTGCCCGTTGCCTTCGCCACCGCCTACAAAAGCATGGCATATCGGCATTACCATTGAAATATCACCCATATCCGTGCATCCTGCGGCATAGTCATTTGTTACGCTGATTTCGTCCTCGCTAAACAAAAGTTTTGCGACATCCAAAAATGCATTTTGCATATTTTTGTCTTCTTTTCGCGGAGAGTATCCAAGCGAATCATCAATAATAAGGCGGCACCCTTGTGACAATGCCCCTGCCGCGTAGGCGCGGTTGATTTTTTCGTTAAGTGCCTTGATGGAGTCCATCGTGAGTCCGCGTACTTGTGCCGCTACCTTTATCACCGAGGGGATAACATTTACAGCTTCGCCACCGTTTGTAATAATTGCGGAGTACCGCTCAAGATTTCTTTCGCTCATTGATTCGCGTAAAGCATTTGCCGCACTCATTGCCGCGTTTGCGGCATACAGCGCGTTGCTTGAGCCTACGGCGCCTGCCGCATGTGCAGATTTGCCGATAAAGGTGAAATGTTTGCTTATCGAGCCGTTACAGCCTTGGTTAATTGCAAAGCCTTTGCTTCGGCCATGCACCATTATTGCCATGTCAACTCCGTCTAAATAGCCGCGGTGCAAAAATTCCTGTTTGCCGCCGTAAAAATGAAGAGTTCCTTTTTCGATAAGCGATTTGATGTATGCCATATCCGACATTTCCTCGCAGGGAACTGCGATAAGGCGGATGCTGCCCGAAAGTCCGTCAAGCGCGCCGTCTTTTTTCAGCGCTATGGCTATACCAAGCAAGGCGGCACATTGAAAATGGTGTCCGCAGGCGTGTACAACGCCGGTTTCCTTGTCGCACTCGGGGTGGTCGGGTACAAAAAGCGCATCCATTTCGGCAAATACCGCAACCTTGGGGCCTTGGCGCCCCGTGTCGATGTCGGTATAAAATCCGGGGATATCTCCCGCTTCGGTTACGGTGTAACCGAGGCGAGAGAACGCTTCTTTAAGATAAGCATGGGTTTTCCACTCACGAAAACCGAGTTCCGGATTTGCCCAGATATATCTTTCTGCCGCAAGAATTTTGTCCTTGCTTTCTTCTATTGCATCGAATAGAATTTTGTATTGAGTGTTCATATTATTATTTTGCATTTACGATTGCGTGAATTACTTTAAATAAGTCGGTAAGGTCTACTATGCCGTCGAAGTTAAAGTCTGCACTTTCTTCAAGTGCCACAGATTCGTCGACGATGTGTTTCATGATTCTGACTGCGTCCACAACGGTGAGTTTGCCGTCGCCGTTGGCATCGCCCGCCAATTTGGATGTAGCATCGGTAATTTCGCCTACAACAGCGTTTTCACCGATTGTAACACGGTTTTCACCCGTGAGGTGTATATCGGATTCATAAAGGCCAAAGCCAACATTGTTTGAACCGCCGATTACTTTGTCATAGCGACCGCCGAGAAGTGTTACATCAGCATCCTTTGCAAAAAGGCCGATTACATTTGCAACATAAAGTTCAAGGAGTTTAGAATCGGTAGCAAGGAGTGCCGCCGCATGCTCTGCACCGATATATCTGTAGTGCCATTGCTCTTGTACAAAGCCGGTTACATAGGAGGATTTTGCACCTCTGTAGCGGAGAACAATACCGTATTTTGCGCCGTTTTCTTCAATCCAAGCCGCTTCGGGAGTTTCGTCAAAGTGCTGGTTTGCATTTTCATATTTCTCACCGGTTGATGGGTCAATGAGGGTGTGATCCCACATGTCAACAGCAAGTCCGATATGATGCTCGGAGTAACCGGGGATACCTGTTGACTTTGTAACATAGAGATATACCTCGTCCCAAGACCATTCGGGATGTGCGCGCCAAGTGCGCGCCCAGAAGCGGGAAATATAATCATGCTTATGCTCGTATGACTGCATTGCTGAGCTGATATAGGGGTATTTGAGTCCAAGAGATTCGCCGTTTTCGTCGGTTGATGCTACCATGTCTTTAAGCATTGTATTAAACGCATCTGCCGCCGCTTTGCGCAAATAAGGATTCTTTGTATAACCGGTTGTGGGGTAATCATCATGCATAATGACATAGTCCATGTCGGGCAAATCAAATGTGTCAACTTTTACTGCATGGTTTGAGAAGCGAAGAAGTTCGTCCTGGATTTCTACATCCACATAATCGGTGTAAGAGAATGTCTGATAGCCGCCTACAACGGTGAGGTGGATGTTATCTGTCATTGTTACATCCTTGCCAACGGTGAGTTTGTTGTAGCGTGCCGCAAGAATGTTTTTGTCCGCGCCGTTTGCATCAAAAACAATGCCGTCAAAGGTGAGTGCGCCGCTTGCCTTGTAGTTGATATTGCCGTTGAAAACGAGTTTTGCGCCGTTTTCGCGATAATCAACGCCACCGTAAAGTGAGGTAACCAAAATACCTTCAGCGTGCGCCGGCTCTTGATAGCAAGGCTTTTCAGAGCCGAATTTGTAGGTGTAATTCGGAGAAACGGTAACTTCACCGATAAGCACGATTGTCCCGCCGGTGGTTTTTAAGAGTTCCATTGCTTCATCGTAGCTGCCGAGGGGGAAGGTGGGGTGTGAACCGTCGCCAAAACCGCCGTCGGTTACAAATACAACATTTTCGCCTACCTTTTCGGGTACTTGACCAACAAAGTCGATGTGTGAGCAAGTGGAGCACTTGCGAAGCATTGCTTCTCCGCCGTAGGGGTTTGTATAGTTTTCGCTGTAATTGTGAGTTTCGCCATCACGCTCGCAAGCGGGGAGAATGTTTTCAAATAGTGCAAGTTCTGCGAGGTAGAGTGCACCTTCGGGAACTGTGCTTGCGTCGTAATAAAGTGTTACGCCCCCCTTGTTGTTGTAGATACACATGGTATCAAATTCCATGATTTTTCCGCCGGTGGGGTTTGTATCGTGGCAAAAACCGCTCATTTTGTCAATGTTGATTACAACTTTGCCAAGCATGTTGTTGGTGCTTGAGCTACCGCCGACATGTACGCGCTCAACGGTTGCGTTTTGGCTGATGTTTAATGTCGCGCTTGTCGCGGTTGCATTGTCGGCAACCGCACCGGTGTACAGATAGCGAACATACGCGCTTCCTTCAAGATTGATAGTTGAGTGTCCCGTATAATGGCGTGCACCGCAGTATCTGCCAAAGCCGATTACGCGGCTTACGGTACCGCTTTTAATTGTGATGCTTGTGTCTTTGTCATAAAGAGCGCCTTCAACATTGGTGCCGTTAAATTCTACACCTACAATGTAAAGACCGTTTTCATCTCTGCCGCCGTTGTCTGTGTCATAGTTTGCGTTGATTACAACACCTTCGTCAATGGTTATGGGATTATAATTTGCCGCAAATCCAAACGAAACGCCAAGGTTTATCGTCAAGTCACGAACAACGGTTTCGCCGTGGAAATTAACGATGTGCCATACCGAGGAGTAAAATTCGGCATTGTTTGTCACGCGATAGTCAACATCGTCATAAAGAGATGTGATTGTAACGGTGCCGCTATGCGCAGGGAGAGTGATGTGCGCGGTAATGGAAAGCTTGCCGGAGATAACAACGGTACCGCCGTCTTCACCGAGGAGTTCGTATGCTTTTGCAAGGGTCGCTACGGGAGCATCTGCGCTCTTACCGTCACCGTTTCCGCCGTCTGCAACATATACAACATCGTAGTTGGTAACGGGCTTTTCGAAGGGACTTCCGTCTTTGGTAATCACATCAAAGCAATCCCAAATGTTTTCGGGGAGGGTAGTGTTGTCACCTGTGATATTGAGTGCTCGAGTGGTGTATTTAAAGAGAGTTTCTTTGTCGTAGTACTTGAATGCCGCAACCGATGCATTGTCGCGGATGTTCAAGGTTACATCGCCGTTGTTTGGCAGGGTTGCACTACCTGCCATATAGAGAGTACCTGTAACTGTCGCGTTATCCTGCAAAGTACATACGGTTGTACCCGCGCGGGCAACGGTTGTAGAGGTAATGCCAAACCAAAGACCGCTTACCTTGGCATTGCCGCCAACGGTAACATACATTGTACCGGTATGGCTGAGTGATGCGATGTCATCGCATTCATAACTGAAAGGAATGATATTCTGGAATGCACCGCCGTACACTTCAAGAGTGCAACTTTCTGTGCTTTCAAGAAGGGGGTCACCTACAGCATTGTTATTGTAAGGGCCGCCTACAAGGCGCATGCCGGTAATGGTATTACTGTTTGCATCCACGGTCGCAAAGCCTTGGCCAATCTTTAAATTGTTGAAGTTTGCCGCAATTGTAGGACTCTTACCCGAAGCAAATACAAAATCTAAGTTGTCAATAACGGTGGGACCGTTTAAGCGGAGTACATGTGCACCTGCATCATAGATTTGCGCTTCGTTTGTCGCGCGGTAATCAACACCGTCATAAAGAGATGTGATGGTGAGCATTCCCTTATGCGCGGGGATGATTTCCGATGCGGTAAAGTTGTATTTACCCGAGATAACAACTGTGCCGCCAACTTCGGGGTCAAGTAATTCGCATGCCGCCGCAATTGTGGCCGCGGGAGCATCTGCGCTTGCACCGTTGCCGGTACCGTTGCTTGCAACATATACAACTTCATAGATTTCGGGTGCACCGTAGGGGCGACCGTTCTTTGTAACTGTATCGAAACATTCCAAAAAGTTTTCGGGGAGTATTACACCGTCACCCGTGATATTGAGTGTGAGGTCAACTCCTTCGGGGAAGAGCTCATCGTCATAATATTTGAATTCTTTTATCAAGGCGTTGTCCTTAACATTAACGGTAATGTCGCCGTTTGTAAGGGGGAGGGACTTGTTGTTACCGAGATAAAGAACGCCGCTTATTTGAGCGCTGTCCTTAACTGTCATTTCAACAGTACCCGATGAAGCGGTGGTCGAGTTCGTGATGCTGAACCACACATTTGTGGCATTTGCCGTGCCGCCGAGGGTGATGTACATTGTTCCCATGTGGGACAAAGATGCGGCATCATAACTGAACGCGCTGATGTTATAATAATTACCGCTTAAAACTTCAAGTGTGCTTGACATTCCTTCTTCAAGCAAAAGGTGAGAAACGGCAGGGGTCTTTTTCCAAGGACCGCCAAAAACACGGATGCGCGAGGTTGCGTTTCCGTCAACATTTGCGGTGCGCATATCTGTGCCGATTTTAAGAGGGTTGAAGTTTGCGGCAAAATATACGGCCTTTGTGGTGTCTACCAAAACGCTGAAACCGTCAATTTCGGTAGGGCCCTGAAGGCGCACGGCATATTCACCCTTAAAGCGAATTGCCGCCCCGCTGTCGCGGTAGTCTGTGCCGCCATAAACGCATGTCCACTTTACAGTTCCCGTATGTACGGGTGCAAGAAAACTTGCGCTTATCGGATAGTCGCCGACAAAAACAATTGTGCCGCCGTTTTCTGCATCAAGCAATGCGTATGCATCTGCAAGCGAGCCTACGGGCGCATCTGCACTCTTGCCGTCGCCTGTGCCGCCGCCGGCTACAAAGACAACATCTTCAGCCGCGTATGCGGAGAATGCAAGTGTTGCTAACAGCAATAGTGCAAGGGTCAAAAATAAACAAATTTTTTTCATAAGAGCCTCCTTGGCATATAATTCTTACAACTTTATTCTATATGCACAAAAGAAACACGGCAAGGTGAAATAAACTGTGCAAAAAAGCAAAGATTTCAACAAGGCACTTGCGAAAAATAATAATTGTTGCTATTATATAGGTGACAAAAGGAGGGAAAAACATGTCTTTATTTGTGCTTTGCGACCCGGGATACCGCAATAATGTATGGTGTGACCACAAACTTCGCGGCATTCAGGACGAGGCAAATCGCCGTCGTGAAAAACTGCGAATTTTTACCGATATAGCATCGTTTGAGACTGCGGCATCCAAGTGCGACAAAAATTCCTCTGTTATTGTTTTGTTTGATGCAATCAGTTATATTCAAAAGGTTGCTTCGGTACTGTCACGCCTTAAAATTCATCCGATTTTTTCGGGGCTTGTCAGCGATATTCGCTTGCCCGTTCAGTTTAGTTGCATTTCGCCGGATATGAACGGTTGCGGCCGCATGATTGCAGATTATCTTCATTCGCTCGGCAAAACAAAAATTGCCGAGGTTGGCATAAATCCAAATTCTTGGAGTGATGCCAGCCGCTCTGAGGCGATAGGTCGCTATCTTGACAAAGATGAGCACCGCGTGTTTTACGCAAAGGAGGATTTGACAGAAAGTTACCGCGACTTTTTAGCGGTGCATGATAAATACGATGCGGTAATCTGTACAACCGACCACATTGCTATTTCACTTATAGAATATCTCAAGGAAAATAACGCCTATAATCCGTCCCAGTTTTTTATAAGTTTTGGGGATACCATGGTTGCGCGCCTATACGATGACGGTATTACATCCGTTACAGTTCCTTACTACACATGCGGCAAGGTTGCCGCCGAAACACATTTTAACCGTTTGAAGCATGGGTGGTCAAATGCAACAATTTTGATACAAAGTGAATTGGTTATAAGGGGCAGTACAAATCATGTTCAGTATGTCCCATCAAATAGTCCTCCGCAACCGCAGGACTTGCATCCGCAATCGGAGTTTGTTGAGTTCCGTTTGCCGAATATGCAAATCGGAAGTCTTGAGCGCTTGCTTGCGGTGAGCGACCTTTCCGATTTGCGATTGATGTATTGCATGTTATGTGATTACAGTTATGAGGAAACCGCATCGCTTTGCTTTTTGTCGGTGGAAACGGCAAAGTACCGCATAAGAAAAATCAGGGAGATGCTTCATTCCGAAAACAAGTCGGATGTGACTAGCCTTCTTAAAAAATACATACGCAAAGAAAACCTTTTGGCTGTAATTAAAGAAATGGAACACAGCGACAGTATAATCTAAAAATAAAAAGACATCCGAAAGGATGTCTTTTTGCTTAACAAATGAACCTATTTTTTATTGCTCAGCTCATAGAATGCTACTGCAGAGGCGGCGGCAACATTAAGCGAGTCAACGCCGTGATACATGGGGATTTTTACGGTGAAGTCGCAATCGGATATGGTTTTGTCGGAGAGACCGTCGCCCTCTGTTCCCATGATAACGGCGAGTTTGCTTTCGGATGTCAACCGAGGGTCGTTGATTGAAAGGGTGTTATCTTTAAGTGCCATTGCTACGGTTTTAAAGCCGAGCGCCTTTATCTCATCAAGGCTTTCGCCACCTAAAAATGTCCATTCAATCTGAAACACCGTGCCCATGCTTACTCTTGCGGCGCGCCTGTATAAAGGGTCGGAGCTTCCCTTGGTGAGAAGCACCGCGTCCATTCCAAGTGCCGCGGCAGAGCGGATTATAGCCCCCACATTGGTCGGATTCATAACTTGGTCAAGTATAACTATTCTGCTTTTGTTTTCGCATACTTCTTTTACAGACGGTAGCGGCTTTCGCTTCATCGCGCAAAGCATTCCCCTTGTGAGTTTAAAGCCCGTGAGTTTGGTCAAGACATCAAATTCTGCACAAAAAACAGGAACGCCTTTTATCCTCTCGAGAATATGCTTGCCCTCTCCTTCGATATGCTTTTTCTCCATAAGACACGAAATCGCTTCATATCCCGCATCAAGCGCGCGCTCAATTACTTTTGGACTTTCTGCAATAAACATGCCCTTTTCGGGAAACTCTCTGTTTAACAGTTGTCCTTCGCTAAGTCTTGCATATATGTCAAGTTCGGGTGCAAGAAAATCGGTTATTTCTATAATGTTGTTCATACCATTCTCCATTGTTTTGCTACATCATTGTAATGGCATATTTTTTAAAAATCAATATTTGATTTTGACAGCGGGGCTTGCTTCACCGATACATGCGCCGTTTACATATCCCGCAACAGAATATTTGTACTCTGTGCCGCTTTCAACGGCAGTATCGGTATAGCTCGTTCCCTCTGTGTAGCCGATAATCTTGCCGTTTCTGTATATTGCATATTTTTTAGCATTAGCTACGGTGTTGAAGGATATTTTAATGCCGCCGTCCACTGTTTCAAGTGTAGGAGAGGGCATACGCAGAGGAACAATCTTTGCCCCGTTGCCAACCACAAGTTTGCCGTATGGCGCGGTTTGGTCTACAAGTGCACTGTCAAGGAAACTTCTTTCATTTACTAAAGTCCAAGTTCCGCTGAGTACGGTAAGAGTAAATTCATTAGCGGAGGCCATTGCCGAAAAATCCGTGAATTTATAATTATCATACACTCCGCCCGAATTTTTGGTTGTCCACTTGCCGCCCGTAAGATACGGGAAAGTCTTTCTTGTCGGCTGAGCAATACAACTCACACCTTCGCCCATCACAACATTGTTAAAGTTGCATTCAATAACCGAAATATGATTTGCGGTTTCGGGCCAAAAGCAGATATTTTCAAAATATGTATCGGAATTTACGCTAAAGAACTTGAATCTTATCGGAACTGCAGAAAATTCACCTTTTATCATTATGGGGCCGTTAACTTTGGGCG